>JANOFA010000372.1:0-1916 GCA_031413355.1 Gemmatimonadota bacterium
CCGGCGTGCGCACTTCCAGGACGCTCGCGCCGAACAGGGCTGCCACGGCCGCCCCGGTTCCGACGGCGAGTGCCTGCAGAATAATCGCGGAGGCGGTGGCTGCCCACGGGGCGACACCCGCGTCCCGCGCCATCAGCGCCATGCCCGCAACCGCCCAGACCTTGCCCGGGATGTACTTGCCGAGGCTCGACACGATCCAGATCCGGGCTGCCTGCATCGGTGGAAGGTGGCCACCCCAGCCGGCGAGCATGCGGCGCCAGGCCGCTATGAGTATCGCATACATCAGCCAGACGATGCCGATGCTGCCGAGCGCCGGCAGGGGCCGGAAGGTCCAGGCGATCGGTTGTCTCTGGAGCTCCTCCCAGTTGCGGGAGAAGGTCCGGACGATCAACGCCAGGATCAGTAGGCCGAGCACCCACCGGCCAACGCGGATCAGGCGCTCAGCCATCCAGCGCCTCGCGGTACCACCGTTCGCAGGTTTCGGCGACCGCTGCCGGGCTCAGCAGCTCGCGCCACCGTTCTCCCTCGATCGTGGCCAGTGCTCTCGCACCGGCGAGGTGGAGCAGTTCGTTGGAGGCACGGGCGATGGCAGCGGGCTCCGGCGCGGCCACCCGCCCTGCCCCGTCCCATGGTACGACTTCCAGCACTCCTCCCCCATCCTCGCACGCGACGACCGGGACGCCGCACATCAGCGCTTCCGCGGCCGCGAGGCCGAATCCCTCATGGTGGGCGGGGAACAGGGCCAGATCCGCCCGAGCCAGCAGCTGCGCAACGACGGCTAGAGGCTTGGCACCGCGGAAACTTACGGCATCGGCGACGCCGAGGGTGCGGGCGAGCGCCTCGAGTGCGGGTCGTTCGGGACCATCCCCGACAATCGTGAGGATGCGTGGTGGCCCCATCCGCCGCAGTTCCGCCAGCGCTTCGATTGCGAGGTCCACCCGCTTCTGGGCGGTCAGTCGCGCGACAACGATCAGCCCATTTCCCCCGCGCCCGGCCACGAAGCGATCGGTTTCCACCGGCATCGGCTGCCGATGGGCCGCATCCACGGCGCGCCCGGTGATGCGAGTGATGATCTCGCCGGCACGCGACGACACAGCGGTCACCACCCGGGCCCGGCGAAACACCGGTCGCGCCAGCAGGCGCGCGACGGCCGACCGCTCGAACAGCATCGCATCCGTTCCGTGGACCGTGATGACGAGCGGGGCTTTGGGCGGGGCGGCGAGCCCACCGGGAATCCACCAGTGCGCGTGAATCAGGTCTGCGCCGTCACGCAGTTCCTCCTGCGCGGCTGCGCGCATCGCGCGGCCCAGGGCAAAGGCGGTGAAGGCCCCGGCGGGCGTCTTCGCCGCCTGGGCCATCGTCCCCCGATAGGCCAGTGTCTCCCGCTGGGCGGCGGCATACCGCACTCGCCGCACCGGGACGCCGTTGAGCTCGGACTGGCCCGCCTGGCCCTGGTCGCTCGGGGCGATCACCCGGACATCCACTCCGCGCAGGCGCAACGCCACGGCGAGCGTCGCGAGAAAATTCCCCGAGACATCCCCGGGAACGCGGGGAAAGTTATGGGTGAGAAAGACGACCCGCACTCCGCCTCATCGAATCCACGTCACGTAGCCCGACTGATTGCTGACCACCGCCCGCTTGCCGTTGGGCGTGAAGGCGATATTCCGCGGGATTCCGCCGACGCCCAGTGTCGCGTCGATGGTGCGAGTTGCCCGGTTGACGATCGTGACCGTCCCGGTGAGCGCGCCACTGACGTAGATCTTGTTCCCGTCCGGGCTGAGACCAAGTCCGTAGGCGTCCATCGGGATCGTGGTGATGCGGGTCCGGGTGGTCAGGTTCCAGATGTCGAGACCGATCGATTCGTTGGGGATCAATACAACCGTGAACGAGCTGTATATCGCCAACGAATCGATCGG
>JANOFA010000373.1:0-2899 GCA_031413355.1 Gemmatimonadota bacterium
CGCCTAACGCCCGCGCATCACCTGCGTGGCGCGGCGCAGAACAGGGAACCGTCCGCCAAGGTGAGGCCATGGCCGGCCTTCAGCAAGGCCCTGGCCGCGCCACGGCTGGTGCATGCGCTTGTTATGCCGCGTCTGTGCCTAAGCAGCACTTAGGCGGCGAGGGTACCTTCGAAGACGATGACCGCCTGACTGCTGATGCGCACGTGAGTCTCGGTCAACTCCACATCCATGAAGCCGGAGCGGTGGGACGCTTGAAACGACCGCATCCGCGTTTTGCCGAGCCGGTGCGACCAGTATCCGGCGAGGAATGTGTGCGTCCCCCCCGTCACCGGGTCTTCATTCGTACCACTCCAGGGCCAAAAGTACCGGGAATGAAAGTCGTACCCGTCTCCGCCTGCCGGCGCCGTCACGAGAACGCCATTGATGCCGGTGTGCGCATCCACGAGTGCCGGGTAGTCCGGCGTCAAACGGGCCACGGTATCCGGGTCGGCGACCTCCAGCAGCAAGATCTTGGTCTCTTCATTGTACACCGCATTCCGAATCGCCGTGAGCCCCAACGCTTCGACAAGCGCCGGTGGGGCCACCACTGGCTGAGTGTCATAGCGTGGAAGCGACATAGTGATACGGTCCAGTCCGGCATGGACCGCCAAATCGAGTCCTTGGGTCGTGATGAAGTGGGCCTCACTGAGTCCAAAGGCGCGATGGGCCACCCTGGCCGAAGCCAGGGTGGCGTGCCCGCACAGGGGAATCTCCATCTTGGGCGAGAAATATCTGATGGTAAAGTGCCCGGGGGTCTCAAGAGCGCCCAGGAATGCGGTCTCGGAGAGATTCAACTCCTGGGCGATGAGCAGCATGGTCTGAGCGGGCAGGGGGGCCTCAGGCAAGCAAACACCCGCGGGATTGCCGCGGAATGGGCGGTCCGTAAAGGCGTCAACAATGAAGGTCTTCATGTGCGAGGAGTGGGAAGGGCGGTACACCTAGATGGTGGTAGAAACATCACATGAGATAGGCGGCATAACGCCCCCGCATGACCTGCAGAGCGCGGCCAGAGGAGCTGTGTACCGCGGCGACACCGTCGCCGCGCTCTGTCAGGTCCATGCGGTTGTTAGACAGCGCAGCTAGTCGCCGTCATTGCGCGCTCGAGCTAAATCGCGGACCAGCGCGGTGTTAATGACCTTCAGTGCCTGACCCACCAGCAGGTTGGCAGCCCGCAGCTGTGGGTCGTCAGCGGGCCTGATGGGGCGGGGGCAGTCGGGATCGAATACGTTCGGGTGTTGGAGGCACTGCTCACGATCCTGGCCCGCACGCTGCCAGACGCGCTGTTCGATGTAGACCGCACGCCGTTCGGCAACGACCAGATCGTGGTGGAGTGCTTCATAGCCTGGTGGGGGGCTTAGTGCGCTGAGTCGTAGCATGCGAAGGTCGCGCGGTTCAATGCGAACGGGAAACCGCAAGACGTGGGTCAGCGAATCGGAGTACGCGATCAGGGCAAGGGTGTCCGGGAGTGAGCCTTGGGCGAGTGATGGCTGTGGAAGGAGCGCCAGCCCCAGCACAAACATTCCGCGGTGCATGTGACCCTCCAGGCGTGGCCAGCGGCGGCGGAGCGTTGGGTTCCGTGAGCCGACGCATTTGAGCTGTCTAACACCCGCGCATCACCTGCGTGGCGCGGCGCAGAACGGGGGACTGTCCGCCAAAGTGAGCCAAATCTCTGCTCTAAGCAAGGCCATGGCCGCGCCACGTCTGGTGCATGCGCTAGTTAGCCCGCGGGCGAGTCGCTATTGCGCCAGCGGCATCAGAAAGCCCCATGCAATCACACCCATTCCGACTGTAACAATGAGGATGCGCGTGATAGTCGGGCCCAACAAGGTGCGAGCGACTGACGTTTCTGCTTGGTCCCAAAAGAGGCTTGGTGTGAAGACCCCGTAGCCCATGAGAAGGACGCCAATACCCCCCACAGCGAGTCGGGCTTGAAGGGGCGATGGCCCGACGGCGAGCAGGCCGATGGCACCGAGTGCCAGGGCCCCCATCAAGAACAGGAAACCATTGCGCTTTCCGGGCTCGTGAAAAGGTTGGCGCATAAGGGAGACCTCAGGATTGCTGTGACTCCGCTTGGCGCGAATCTTCGGAGCGACGCGAAAGACGGTGAGATTGCCACGCTTGGAAATAACCGATGAATCCCGTCAGAATCCCTGCGACTGCTCGAGTGGGAGCGGCTCCGTCTAGGAACTCTCTGATGCCAAGAGCGACCATCATCGTGCCCGCGACGACCAGAATGTATGAGAGCGCTGGACTACCGAGGATGTCGTGCTCTTGGCGGTGCACGAAAGCCCAGGCGAAGAATAGGCAGCCTACAGCGAGGGCGAGGGCTAGAACGGCGTCCACGTGGAAAGGCGTAGAGGGCTGAGCACCGCGGAACGAGACAAAGGCCAGCCAGCCGGCAAATACTGCCGCGGCGACCAGCACCGACGCTAGAATGTAGTCCGAGAGGCCCGGTGACCTGAAACGAGGCATGGGAACCCTCCAATTGCCGCGGGCTAACGTCTGCGCATAACCTGCATGGCGCGGCGATGCGCTGACCTGTGAGTGGTGACGAGGCCCGCGCCGCGGCTTGGCAGGTTCATGCGCCTGTTAGCGGGCTGCGCGAAACGCTCAGATTGAAGAACACGATACGGCGTCCGGCGCGAAAGCGCCACATGACCAGCTCCCCTGAGCCGGACGTGCCCCAACACCGCCAGGCCGAACGGTGACGCGCCGGCTGCGCCGAGGTCGGCCTGGGCGGCCCAAGGGTAAAGAAAAGGCGGACGCGAAGGCGATCCGCTGTTGACCCCATTCAAGAACACCGCCCGACCAGCTCCGGTCCGGATTCCCAAGTCTGTTGGCCCTACTTCTGCCCGATAAC
>JANOFA010000374.1:0-1056 GCA_031413355.1 Gemmatimonadota bacterium
CACTGCTGCGCGCCGCGGAGCAGGCCACGGTCATCAGCGGGGGCGAGGCACTCGATTTCGCCGAGGATGAGACGCCGGTCGTCGCGCTGAACAAGCCGTTGCTCGAGGCCTACAATGCGATGTGGGATGCCGGCCGGGCGCTGGAGATCGGGGAGCCGGGCCGTGCCCTCCCGCCGATGCGCGTCGCGCTGGCCGCCATCCAGCGGGCGCGTCAGGCTGAACGACTGTACCTCCGCGGCCGCTCCGCGCCGATCACAGTCGACCTTGTCCGGGTGCGCCTCACAGGCAAGCGCGCCGACGTGCTTCCCGCCGCCGTCATTGGGCGGCCGCTCGATCCGCGTTCCGCCGAGGCGCTACTGGTCCGTTTCACTCGTGCGGTGGGGCTGTTGCCCGCTCCGGCTGGCGTCGATTCGCTACTCCTGCTCCGGGTGACAGCGCTGGAGGCGGCGCCCTCATTCGCCGGTGCGCTGGACGAGCCGCTGGCGGCCCTCCGTGCTGGGCGGGACGCCACGCAGCCGCTGCTTCGTGCCCGGGGCCTGTTGCTCTCGTCATCGGTCTCGATTTCCGAGCTCGCGCCCTGGGGGCTGTTGCCGTGAGCGAATTTGTCTTTGCCACAGCGGAGTACGCTTCCGGCGATTGGGAGTCGGCGCCACTGGTCCCAGCCAACCTGATCGACTCGCTTGCGCGGTACACCTCGCTTTCCGTTGCTCCGCAGGGTGTGGTCGTCTCGCTCGGCTCGGCAGATCTGCTCCGCTATCCGCTGGTATTTCTCACCGGACACCTGCCGGTGCGCTTCACGGCGGTGGAGCGTGCGATGGTCCGTACGTTCGTCGATCGTGGGGGTATGCTGTTCATCGATGATCACAACCACGATATCGACGGCGTGTTTCACCGCTCCGCCACCGAGGAGATTGCCCGGGCGGCGGGTGTGCTGCGTGAGTTGCCCAATGACCACGCGCTCTATTCGGCATTCTTCAGCTTCCCCGACGGACCGCCGACCACGAGCCAGGAGCTGAACGGCTGGGGCGACAACCTGGTCCACAAACACCTGCTCGC
>JANOFA010000375.1:0-3772 GCA_031413355.1 Gemmatimonadota bacterium
CCCACTCGGTCCATGAACCGTCGTAGAGCGTGGCACCGGCAACACCCAGTCGCTCGAGGCCGAGCAGCAGGTTGCATGCGCTGGTGCCGGAACCGCACGTGGCGATGATCGGTCGCGCAAGGTCAACCCCGGCGGCAGTGATACGTGCCTCTAGCTCGTCGTTGGCCAGGGCCACGCCATCACCATCCACCAGATCCGTGAAGGGCAGGCTGATTGCCCCCGCCATGTGCCCGCTCGGCAGACTTGGACGCGGTTCTGGGTCGCGCCCCGCGAAGCGGCCCCGAGACCGGAGATCCACCACCTGTGCGCTGCCCGATGCAAGCGCATCGCGCACGGCGGGGAGGTCCGTCACGCCGGCGATGGGGCCTGTTGCCTGATAGCGCTGCGGCAACCGCTGTACACTGCCCGCCTCGAGCGGCAGACCGGCGCGACGCCAGGCCCCAAGGCCGCCATCGAGCACCGCAACCGCCATGTGACCGAACCCGCGGAACATCCACCACACCCGGGCGGCGCTGAGGTTGTTGCCCGAGCCATCATAGATCACGAGCGTGTCTGCATTGCTGATGCCGAGCGCACCGACGACGCGGCCAAACTGGGCGGCGTCCGGCAGCGTATGCGGCAGATCGCTGGCGGGATCGCTGATCGCGTCGAGGTCGATGTAGACCGCACCCGGCAGATGTCCCGCCTGATGCTCCGCGCGGGCATCCCGCTTCGCGACGGGGAGATACCAGGAGGCGTCGACGAACACGAGACCGGGCGCGAGCAAATGCTCCGCCACCCAGGTGGGGCTGACAATCAACGAGGGGAGAAGAGGGCGCATAAGTGCGGAGAATAGTACTGGAACCAGACGCCGCGGGCGAGAGGATCTCCGGCGATATCCACCGCGTACAGTCGCTCACCTCCGACCGAGGCACCCGCGCCGCGATACTCCCGCACGTTTTGCTTCAGAATTGAACATCGCACTGTCCGGGAAAGGCAGAGGAGATCCGCAGCGCTCCAGCCGGGAGGTGGAGCATATTGGTGCTCGTTGCGGCGTCATGGCGGCGGACGTAGACTGGGTGAGTTCTCACCTGATCTTCCCGGGCAGGCGCAGTCCGTGACTGGCCGGTCAATCCCGATTGGAGGGGTGACGTGAAAACTCCACTACTGCTCGTTGTGGTTTCCCTCGGCCTGATCGGCTGCGATGCCCAGTCCGTTGTGTGTACTGAAGAGTTTCGTTCAGCCACGCTGATCGTTCGCGATTCGGCCGGCCAGCTCGTCTCGGGTGCCACAATCACCACCCAGCTACTCCGTACCGGGGAAATCCTTCCTCTTCCACTGACCGGCCCGCCCTCGTTTCCCGGGATCTACGTGATTCTCACCGATGGGCAGAAGGGCCTGCTCCAGCCCTCTGGCGACTCCATCGATGTGACCGTGTCCCCGCTCCTCCGCGCCGACACGGTTGTCCGCTTCCTGTTCGATGTGCCGGGAGGATGCCACATTCGGAAGATCGCGGGGCCGGACACACTGGACCTCATGTAGCAGCAGCCTCCCCTTCGGCCGCACGGTTCCAGGTCAAGTCATCGTCCAGTTCATCACATCCTTGATCGTCAGCTCTGCGGTGAGGGCCACGCAGTCACCGGTCACGGCGACGGAGCGGCTCATGATCGTCATCGTCGGGTATTCCTCCACCTCAAAGAAGGCCGCCGGGTGGGTAGCTAGAGCCCCTCTCCCACCCTAACGCACCAGTTCGATTCGCACCTCCGGTAGCACAAAACCGGCTGGTATCGGGTGGCCATCAACAACTTCCTCCGTGCCGACGATCCGGCCATCTGCCATGAGACGGGCGCTCACGACGGCTCGCCCTCCACCCGTATTCTCTCGATCCCACTGCAGCATAGTCCCGTCAAACGATACCGTGGCCGGCTTCAGCTTCAGATCGCCCCCATCCAGTGCTACACCGTGTGCGATCCCCTGAAGCACGAGTGTGTCGCCATGCAACTCGAATCGGGCGGTACCCGTTCCGGGGGTGCCGGGCTTCACATCGATTCGCATCGTCCAGTCGCCGAGGACCGGGGTTGCGGTGGAACGCGTGGTCGTCTTGAAGGGGAGCCGAGACCGGCTTTCGCCCTGCCCAAGTCGCTGCGCCTCGGTGACCGAGGCATCGACGGCTGCACGAAATGCGGCGATGCTGGTCGACCCGGGATACAGCGTTTCGGCGCGGACCAGTGCCGCCCACGCCGAGGTGAATCGGCGTTGATTCGCCTCACGATTGACCACCTCGAGCACGCTGGAGAGCGGAATCGGCACGTTGTACCCGAAGTCTCGGCTCAAGGTCGCGTACTGTGCCTCGAGGGCCGCGAGCGTCGCGAGGCCCTGGTCGTGCCGCAAACCGGGCACATAGTCACGGAACAGCCCGATCAGGCCGTCGTAGAGGCCACGATAGACCATCGACTCATGCGATTCACCACGGACGGACACTTCCAAACCGCTCACGCCAGGCGGCGCCTTCGATAGCACGGCGCGCAATTCTTCGTCCGGGCCTGATTCGTTCCTGACCGTCACGATCCTGGCGATCGCATCCCGCCGTCGCTCGAGAGAATCCCTGACGAGATCGAGAGCGCCGCCCGCGTCCCACCACAAGGAAGGATCGAGGACGACGACCCGGCGAAACAGGCCCGGTCGCACGGCGAGCGCATACATCGCCACGAGTCCGCCGAGCGAGTGGCCAACGAGCGTGCGCAACGGGCGCGTGCGATACCGGGCGTCGATGAACGGAACGAGCTCGTCACCCAGGTAACCCACGAAGTCGTCGGCGCCGCCGGCCCGGGAGATGCCGGGCGGAAGCGTACTCGTTCGGCGCAGTGGCGGGGTGAAATCGCGCTCGCGGTCCGTGTTCACCACACCGACCACAATCATTTCTGGCATCCGCGCGGCACCAGCCAGCGCACGAGCGGCGTTTACTGCCGTCACGATGTTTTCGCGTCCGTCAAGGACGTAGAACACCGGGTACCTGTCGGCGCCAGCGGCATAGCCAGGCGGCGTGCTCACGATTACCACGCGCGCCTCGCGGAGCCGCGATGACCAGGCGCACCACTCCTCACCGATGGTGAACAAGGTGGAGGTCGCAGGAACAACATCGTGTTGGGCACTCACCGGAGTGGTAGCGACCACCAACCCGATCAGGCAGAGCGCCGGACGCATCCCGAAACTCATGGCCTCAGTCGTCCTTCCGGTCCCCCAGACCTTCGGCCGCAATCCGACGCACCTCGGCATCCTGGTCCCGCATTGCGACGACAAGATGCGGCGTGACCGTCGCATCCTCGATCGAGGTGAGTGCCTCCACCGCGGCGCGGCGCACTTCGACCGAGGGGTCCTTGAGCAGAGCTCCCAGCGGAGCCACCGCCGCCGCGTCGCCGATGTTGCCGAGCGCCTGGATGACGTCTTGTCGCAGCTCCACGTCAGGGTCACGCAGCGCCGTCAGCAACTGTGGCGGCGCCCGGTGCAGATCGTCCAGCTGACCGAGCGCCGCCGCCGCTTCCCGCCGCACGCTCAGCGTCGGATCGGTGAGCGCACGTCCCAGCGCCTCTGCTGCCGCCGGATCCTCGATCTGTCCCAGCGCAGCCGCCGATGCCGCACGAATCACTGGCACCTGATCCTGCAGCGCGCGGATCAGGCCTGGCACCGCCTCCCGGCTTTCGATCTGCCCCAGCGCGTTCACCACCGCCTCACGGAGGTCGGCCGACGGGTCCCGCAGCAGCTCGACCAGGGGCCGCGCCGTTTTGGGATCCTC
>JANOFA010000376.1:0-2389 GCA_031413355.1 Gemmatimonadota bacterium
GGAGTGCCGGATCGCGATCGTTGAAGACGGTCTGCTCGAAGAGCTATACGTCGAGCGGACCAGCCAGGGGAATTTCGTCGGCAACACGAGCGGATCGCCAGAGATCCGAGCCTGCACAGTACCGGGCTCAAGATGGAAGCCAAGGTCGTTCCCGGCACCATCAGGCGGGACGTCGCGACCCAGACCATTGAATTCACCGTCACGGATGGCATCCAGTCCTATCCGGTGACCTATCGCGGTCTGGCCCCCGACACCTTCACCGATGAGCAGGAAATCGAAGTCGTGGTGGAGGGCCGCTTGGGGCAGGACGGCGTCTTCCACGCGACGACGCTGCTGGCTAAATGCGGTTCGCGCTACGAGAAGACCTACAAAGAGGCTGCTCCAACCGTCTGATTTCGGCGGCTGATGCCTGATCAAGGGGTGAGTTCCGAGGGGAACTCACCCCTTGTCGTATGCAGGCCTCAGCCATTGTGTCAGGCGCCTCTCTAGTCGCCTCCAGGTATCACCCGCCCATGGCACGCCGCGCAGGTCTGGGGATTCTTCTTCCGGAGTCGTTCAGCGTCGAAGCCCGGGCCATGCGGGTTGAACCGCCGGGTCTGTGCCGAGTGGCACGCCAGGCAGTCCCGCTCGGTGTGACAAGTCACGCAGCTCTCCAGGCCCCGCCGTGCAGCCGCGCCGTGGCTCAGGAGAAACGACCCGCCAACATCGTGGTAGTTACCCTGCAGCAGTCCCTCGGATGAACTCAGTCCCGACTGCGCGTGACAGGTGGTGCAGAACGATGCGGAGTTGTGGCACTCGCTGCAGTCCGACTGGCGGTTGTACGCCGCGCTCGGATGCCGGGAAAGAAACCCAGCCTGGTGATATCCGTTTGCGCCGCCGGCGTTCGGCCGGTGGCATTCCAGGCATTCCGACCGGGCATGGCAGCCGCTGCAGCTGCCCGGTGTGGCGCTGGCCAGCGGGCCGTGGCCTTCCGTAAAGCCGTTGTCGTGCGTCGCGGGTTGCTGCCGGTGGATCTCCGCCCCGAGTCCGCGGCTGGCCGAGGACCTTGGCAGGGCTGCGACGACCGCAGGATTGGACTGGTGGCAGGAGGTGCAGCTCTCCTGGGTGTGACAGGTTGCGCAGGTGGCGCTTGCGGATCGGCTCTGGCCACCGTGGCGTCCCTGGAAACGCTCGGTGCCATGCCCGGCCGGGGCTTTCAGCTTGGCGCTGATTGCGAGGGAGCGTGGATCCGAGGCCAGCGCCTGGATGCTGGGCGTCTCTGGGGCATTCACATGGCACTGGGTGCAGAACTCCCGTGCATGGCAGGTGGCGCAGCTGGTCGCCACACCAGGGTGGTGGGTGTCGGAGGCGACCGGCCGGGCCAACCTGCCGTGGGCCGCACGCTCGAACCCCTCGGCCTCATGTGAGGATGGCGCCGGGAAGGCGGCAATCCGCTCGCGGCTCAATTCCGGCGCCTCAGGTAACGAACGATGGCAGGTTGCGCAGGCGCTGTCCGGCGGCTCGAGGTGAGCCACTGTGATCCTGTGACAGCTCAGGCAGCGTCCCAGCTCTCCCCGCGAGATCTGCATCCACGGGGCGCCCTCGGCCGCATGGCAGCTGACGCAGTCCAGGGTCGAATCCGCGGTGCTTCGGGTACGGACAGCACGGGCATGCGCTCCGTGCGTGAAGTGGAGCAGTGTTCGGCGCTGAGCCGGCGGCTGCCAGTCGACGACCTTCTCTATCGTGCCGTCGTGACAGGTGGCGCAGCCGGTCGACTGAGGCCATAACGACTGTCCTTCCACCGCAGCGCCCGCGTGGCAGCTCTGGCAGGAGGGGAAGAGCTTGCGATGTTCGTCGTGGTCGAACCGGTCGCGGGACGTCTGCGCTTCCACCCGGCCGATGGCGAGCAGCAGGAACAGGACGGCGGGCAGCAGTCGCTGGCGGGTCACCGCTGCCCTCCCCGCCGGATGGCCGGTGGCAGCGGAATGTGGTCGGCGCTGGAGCCGAGCAGCCAGGAGATCCCGGCGGTGAGCCGGGTCTGGTTCCAGCTGAAGGCCCCTGCGTCGGGCCGATCCCGATCTTCGGCGTAGCGGATGGCGCTGGCGAAGCACCGCAGCCGGTCGCCCGCCCTCAGGTCCACCTGCCCACCAAACCAGTCGAGCCGACTGGTGCTGAAGCGAAACTCCAGCGGGCGAGTGAGATGCCCGCCTTCTGCACTGAGGCTGAGCGCCCGGAACGGCTGCCAGCTGGCCGAGGCATCCCATCCGCGCGACGAAGCACCCGGTCCGAACTCGGCGCTGTAGTTGGCGGAGAGATACCAGCCGGTTGCGGGCGTCACACCCGCGCCGGAATTCCAGCGCCAGCCGGCATCCTCACTGATCTGCAGCGGAGTTTCCGCGTCGCTGGCCTC
>JANOFA010000377.1:0-1612 GCA_031413355.1 Gemmatimonadota bacterium
GGGATATCCTGCTCGAGGATGGCGTGTCCATGGTGGTCGACGGAAAGTCGGCGGTGCTGCTGCAGACGCTGGACCTGATTGACTCGCTGCACCCTCGCGTCGTGGTTCCGGGTCATGGCCGGATCGATCCCGATCCGACCGGACTCACCCGGATCACGCGAACCTACCTGACAGCGTTGCGGGACAGCATGCAGGTGGCGGTGCAGCGCGGCACCAGCATGCGAAAGGCGCTGGACTACCTGCCGCCGCCGGATGCCTCACGCGCGGTCTCGCTCAACTCACGGCAGCGGCGGAACGCAGCCCGGGTCTACCGGGAGATGGAACGGGCGGCGCTGGGGGTGGAGGATGAGGAATAGGCGATTGGGCGGTTAGGCGATTAGGCGATTGGGCGATTGGGCGGTTAGGCGATTGGGCGATTGGGCGGTTAGGCGATTGGGCGATTGGGCGATCGGGCAGTTGGCGGTAGGCGGTAGGCGGAGCGGAGGATTCGCTGTCATCCTGAGCCTGCGGAGCTGGCGAAGGATCTCTTCGCCCCGGAGCCGTACCGCGGTCTCCGCTTCGGCCTCAAGAGATCCTTCGGTCCTCCCTCGCTTCGCTCGAGCTCTCTCGGGAAGACAACGTTGGGGGTGGACCATGAAACTCCGTAGCGCGACAGCCATGATGGTAATCGGGATTGTGTTCGGTCAAATCAGTGCACTGCCGGCCCAGGCCGCGGCATTGCCGAGCCTCATCTCCCCGGCGGAACTCGTCGCGCTGCAACAGCGGACTCCCGTCAGCGTGATCGACGTGCGGCAGGGGTGGTCCAGCTACCTGCAGAATCATATCGCCGACGCTGCGTGGCTGAATGTCGAGACGCTGCGGAGTGGCTCAGGGGCGCTGCCATTCCAGTTCCTGCCCGCCAGGCACTATGCCGAGCTATTCGCCCGCCTTGGCGTCGGCCGCGACCGGCCGGTGGTGGTCTACAGTGCCGGAGATCAGTCGGATATCGACGGTACGTTCGTGGTCTGGCTGATTCACGCGATGGGGCACGCGGATGTGCGCCTGCTCGATGGCGGCTTTGCGCGCTGGCAGCTCGAAGGCCGGCCGGTCACTCAGCGCTATCCACGCCTCGCCCCGGTGCGCCCGCTTGCCGCGAAGCAGTTTCGTCCGTCGATAGCGTCTCTGGCCGAGGTGCGCGCGGCCAGCGCGGCCGGGAGCGGTGTGATGCTGGTTGATGCGCGTCCCGCCGAACAGTTCGTCGGCACCGCAGGAGCGCAGGCGCGTCGCGGGCACATTCCCGGCGCGCTCAGTCACCCATGGAAGGACGATCTGGAGCAGCGGGAGCTGACGCTGGTGTGGAAGGGGAAGGCGGATCTGCTGGCGGGCTACGAGGCGCAGGGCATCACGGCTGATCGGGACATCATCCTCTACTGCAACAGCAGCACCGAGGCGAGTCATCTCTACTTTGCGCTGCGCTACCTCCTCGGCTACCCCAGGGTCCGGATCTACACCGGCGCCTGGAGTGAATGGGCCGAGCGTGAGGAGCTGCCGGTAGAGCGATAGGCCCTCACCCCCTGACCCCCTCTCCCCTGCCGGGGAGCGGGGAGCGGGGGGCGGGGGGTGAGGGGGTGAG
>JANOFA010000378.1:0-3992 GCA_031413355.1 Gemmatimonadota bacterium
ACACCAACTTGCGCGGAACCGGCCCGACCCAGGGAATCGGCGAATGGGGCCTCATGGGCAGCGGCAACTATGCCCAGCCCTACAGCCCCGCGGGGTACGATGCCTGGTCGCTGGTCGAGTTGGGCTGGGCCGCGGTGGATACCCTGCGCACCAACGCCAGCATCAGCCTGGGGCCGGTGCAGGCGGGCGACACGGTCCTGTACGTGGCAGTACCGGGTACCGACGAGTACTTCCTGTTCGAGAACCGCCAGGCGCTCGGCTCGGATTCCGCGCAGCTCAATCCCGGCTGCCTGTTCGGGACCCGGAGCTGCGCCAAGTCGGCGGGGCTTCTCATCTGGCATATCGACAGCGGCCAGGTGATCGCGCATGGATTCCGGCGCGACAATCGGGTGAACAGCGGACCGGTGCATGGGGTCGCGCTGGTGCAGGCCGACGGGCTGAACCAGCTGCGGACCCCGGGCAGCAAGAACCGGGGTGACGCCGGCGATTCGTGGCCCGGCTCCAGTGGCAACACTTTCTTCGGGCCTACGACGAACCCGGCGGCGCTCGACAATCAGGGCAGGTCCGCCGGGTTCTTCCTCGACTCCGTCCGCCAGGTTGTGCCCGGTGGAGCCGTCGCCTTCCGTCTCACCAGTCTGACACCTGGCCAGGTCTTCGTCACGCTTCCCTGGGCGACAGACCAGGTGCTGGGGCAGGGCACGTTAGGCCCCGCCCAACTCACCTACCTCGATTCCCTGGGCAATCGCAACGGCCGCTACGATGTGGGCGATTTCCTCGCCTACTATCGCTCGATCGGTCCCGACATCCGGCGGGGCGTCCCATGAGGATCTCCCGTGGCATGCCCATCCTGGTCGCGGTGGCTGGGCTCGCCTGCGGCGGCGATGCCCTGGCGCCGGTCGATGGTCTGCTGGAGGTGGTCGTGACGGGGTCGGCCACGTCGCCGGGCGCCGTCGTCTTTCTGGTGCAGGGTGCCGGCGTCGATTCCATCGAAAGCAGTGGCTACTTCACCGCCTCGTCGCCGTCGGGGGCGGCGTGGCGGGTGCTCGTTGCCGGCGACCAGCTGCAGGGTCGCATTGCACTGCTCCATGTGCCGGACGCAGGCACCGTATATCAGGTGGTCGTCCAGGAGGCCGCCGACCGGGCCAGCTACGCCCTGCTTGCACCTGGCGAGGTGCGGTTGCAGCTGCGCCGGGTATACCGCTAGGCTGCATGGAGTCTCCGCCGAAACCGCGGTTGAGTGTCGTCATTCCCGTCGGTCCGGGCGACGCTGCATGGCGCGACCTCCTGACCCAGCTCGGGCCCCAGCTGCAGACCGAGACGGAAGTCCTCGTCGCCGCCACCATCCCCGAGCCGCCAGAATTCACCGCGCTCCGGCCGGCGATCGTGTCGCCGGCGCACTGGCGCTGGCTGGTCGGTCCGTCTGGTCGTGCCATTCAGCAGAACCGCGGCGCTAACGTGGCGGGTGGGGGCTTCCTCTGGTTTCTCCACGCCGACAGCCGGTTGCCGCCGAATGCGCTGGCCGTCCTGGGGCAGCGGCTTGCGCTCGACCCCACCGCCCTCTGGTACTTCGATCTCCGCTTCCTCCCCGATGGTCCGCGCCTGATGTGGCTGAATGCGCTCGGCGCCCAGTTCCGTTCCCGTCTGCTCGGCCTGCCGTTTGGCGACCAGGGACTGGCGCTGTCACGTCCGCTGTTTGAACGGCTCGGTGGCTTCCGCGAGGGTCTGCCATATGGGGAGGACCACCTGCTGGTCTGGGCCGCCCGCCGCTCGGGTGTCAGGCTGCGGCCCGTCGGCTGCGCGCTCTATACCAGTGCGCGGAAGTACCAGCAGCGGGGCTGGCTCGGTACCACCCTCACCCACATCCGGCTCACATGGCGACAGGCGCTTCCTGAGGGCCTCGCCTGGCTGAGGCGGCAATGAGTAGACCATTCCGGACGACAGCGGTGGCGATCTTTGCCAAGACGCCTGGCCTGACGTCGGCGAAGACCCGTCTGGCAGCCGGAGTGGGCCCGGCAATCGCGGAGTCGTTCTACCTGCGTGCCCTCGAGATCACCGAACAGGTGGCCTGCGCCGCGGCCGCGACAGATCCTGGGCTCACTCCCTGTTGGGCGGTTGCTGAACGGGAAGGTATTGGGCAAGAGTGCTGGAGCGGCCTGCCGCAGCTGTGGCAGGGTGACGGTGATCTCGGTAGCCGACTCGCCCATGTGTATGACAGCCTGCTGGCGCAGCACGACGCGGTCCTGCTGATCGGTGCCGACAGCCCGCTGCTCACGCCGAGACACCTGCAGCGGGCCCACCTGATGCTGCTGGAGGATGACCGGGAGTTCGTGATGGGACGGGCGCTAGACGGAGGGTTCTATCTCTTTGGCGGCAAGGTCCAGCTGGCGCGGACCATCTGGACCACGGTGTCCTATAGTGGAGCGGATACTGCGGACCAATTGCTGACCAATCTCGAGCCGGTTGGGAGCGTCGGGGACCTCGAGCCACTGCCGGATGTCGACACGATTGACGATCTCCGGGTCATCCCGTCCCTTGCGGCAGCCTCAACCGATCTGCTGCCGACGCAGCGGGCGCTGGTGGAGTGGATCCAGACCCTCGTCCTCACATAGCGCATCGCGGGCTGGGTGAACGTTTCGCTCACGACATGTGATGTTGGCGGGCACGTCCGCAATTACCCTCCGGGCGCTCGGTTCGGGCAGGCGAGGACGCCCGCCGCTACCCGCGCACACTCCCTCGGGGCACTCGGTTCGGGCGGGCGAGGACGTCAGCCCCTACTCGAGCCTGCACTCTCCGGGAATCCTGCTTGGGCGGAGCTTTCCCACGGCCCGGCGGGTGCTAGCAGCAGCTCCCGCCCGCGGTCGGTCCGTTGCTCGCGAATGTGCCTGGCCCGCAGTCGAAGAGGCCGAAATGGCGGCTGGTGTCGCCCATGACCTGAAAGTGTGGTGCGTACCGCGTCTGCATGACCATCGCGGCGGTATTGCCGCAGACGAGCATCGGCTGGCCGGTGCGAAAATGGTGGTGATCATCCAGGGTAAAGAGATGGGGGCATTCTGGAATGGTGCCCTGGTACCAGGCCACTTGGCCGTAGTCCTCGCAGCGATCCTCCAGCGGCAGCTTGAAGGCGCGGATCGTGACCGACTCGAAGCGAATCCCGCCGACCCTCCGTTCGATCTCCAGATCCCGCAGCACGATCGGCGACCGTGCCACCACGCGGTGGTCGAGGCAGCCGACTCCGGCGAGCATCCGGCGGAAGTCCTCCAGATAGAGCGCACCACCGAGGCATTCGCCCAGCAGCACTGGATCCGCGGCCAGCGGCGGCGGCACGCGCCGGCTGATCCGCACCTTCCTCCGTGCCATCGGCAGCGAACTCTACAAAACCTCCGCGACGATGGATTTCGAGGCACTCTGCCGCCAGATGCAAATCGTGGACGGTCCACCCGAAGCCGCATTTCCCCGCAACGTCGGCCTGCTATTCTTTAACGAGGAGCCGCACAAGTTCTTCCCCCAAGCCCAAATTGACGTCGTCTATTTCCCGGATGGTGCGGGCGGCGACCGCTTTGAGGAAAAAATCTTCCACGGCCCGCTCGACCGCATGCTGCGCGAGTCCTTGGCCTTCATCCAGTCGCGCTTCCTCGGCGAGCGCGTGATCAAGCACCCCGACCGGGCGGAGGCCGAGCGCTTCTACAATTTTCCCCACGAGGCCCTCGAAGAAGCCCTCGCCAATGCCGTTTATCACCGTGGTTACGACGAGCGTGAACCCATTGAAGTCCGCATCAGCCCGGAGGAAATCGTCATCGTCAACTACCCCGGTCCCGACCGCTCGGTGCGGCTCGAGCAGCTCCGCCAGGGCAAGGCCATCCCGAGGAGATACCGCAACCGCCGCATCGGCGATTTCCTCAAGGAGCTTGAAATCACCGAAGGTCGCTCCACCGGTATTCCCAAGATCCTCCGGGCGATGAAGAAAAACGGCTCGCCGCCCCCGGTTTTCGATT
>JANOFA010000379.1:0-4832 GCA_031413355.1 Gemmatimonadota bacterium
GGGCCGGCCGGCGCAGGGCAGCTGCCGAGAAGGTGTCGGTTGTCGCCTGCAGGATGAAGTCGCCCTGCACGCCGTTGGGCGTTTCCTGCCCGGCGGCGGAAAGCACGACGATCAGGTGCTCCGCGCCCGGCGCCCCGGCGACCGGGAGCCGGAGGCACCCCTGCGTCAGTGACGGGTCGAGGATCGCATGTGCGCCGACTGCGAGCGTCGTCGCGGCGATCCCATCGCAGTCAATCGTGCTGCCGGGACCGGTGTCCCCCTTGCCGCACGCGCTGAGCGCGGCAAACACGGGAAGCAGCGTGGCGAGGAGGCGCGGGCGAGTATAAGGAAAGGAGGTGGTCATGGCGCCGGGTGAGTGGGGGCAAGATAAAGTGCCACAAGGGTTTTTGACAATCATCGGAGGCGCCGATACCTTGCGGCCGTGACCCAGGAAACTTGGCTGGAACAGGTACGGTTTGGCCCCGACGGGCTGGTACCGGTGGTGGCGCAGGACCGACGGAACGGCAACCTCCTCATGGTGGCCTGGGCCGACCGTGAGGCGCTGGCGCAGACGCTGGCCACTGGGCTGGCCCACTACTGGAGTCGGAGCCGAAAAGCCCTCTGGCAGAAGGGGGAATCCTCCGGCCACACGCAGCGGGTCGCGGAGGTGCGCCTCGACTGCGATGCCGATACGATCCTCTACCGGGTCGACCAGACCGGCCCGGCCTGCCATACCGGCGAGCCGACCTGCTTCTTTACCACCGTGCAGGCCGACGGTACCACCTCGACCGGTGCCGATCCCGGCGGCCACCTGCTGACCCGGCTGGCCACGACGATCGCCCGGCGGGCGGCGGACCGCACCGCGGGCTCGTATACTGTGCAGCTACTTGATCACGGACTGGCGAAGGTCTCGCAAAAAGTGGGTGAAGAAGCGGTGGAGGTCCTGGTCGCCGCCCACGCCGAGGACGATGCCCGGCTGGCCGCGGAATCAGCGGATCTGATCTTCCATCTGCTGGTGCTGCTGCAGGCGCGCGGCGTGCCGTTCGAGGCCGTCTTGCGCACGCTGGAATCACGGGAGAAATAAGCAGCCATGAGCCGTCAGCCATCAGCCTTCAGGGCTGACAGCTGATGGCTGACAGCTGACGGCTGAATCATGTCATTCGTCCATCTCCACACCCACTCCGAATACTCCCTCCTCGATGGCGCCAACCGCATCCCGGAGCTGGTTGGTCACGTCCTCGGCATGGGGATGGACAGTCTCGCGGTCACCGACCACGGGAACCTCCATGCGGCCCGGAGCTTCTACGACGAATCCAGGGCCCGGGGTCTTCGCCCGATCCTGGGCTTCGAGGCCTACCTCGCCTTTGGTTCACGCACCAGTATCCAGAAACTCCCCAGTGCCCCCGCGCAGTACAGTCACCTCGTGCTGCTGGCGCGCAATCAGGCCGGCTACCGCAACCTCATCCGGCTTTCCTCGATCGGGTACCTCGAGGGATTCTACCGTCGCCCGCGCATCGACCGGGAAGTACTGAGCCAGTATTCCGAGGGTATCACCTGCCTGGCCGCCTGTCTCTCAGGCGAGGTGTCCCTCTACCTGCGGCAGGGCAATTACGAGGAGGCGAAGCGTTCGGCGGAGTATTTCGCCCGCACCTTCGGCGCGGGCAACTTCTGGCTCGAGGTGCAGCGTCACGGCATTCCCGAAGAGACCCAGGTCAACGAGGGGATGTTCCGTCTGGGCCAGGAGCTTGGCCTCGGCGTGGTGGCGACAAACGACGCGCACTACCTGAAGCGGGAGGACGCCGAAGCGCATGACGTGCTGCTCGCAATCGGCACCGGCGCGGAGCTGGACGACCCGAAGCGTTTTCGCTTCACCGGCGAGGAGTCGTACGTCAAATCCGCCGCCGAGATGGCGGGGCTCTTTCCGCAGCATCCCGAGGTCCTGTCGAACACCCAGCTGGTCGCCAATGCGTGCGAGTTCAGCTTCGAGAAGAAGTACTTTGTGCCCGAGTTTCCCCGACCCGCCGGCATCGGGACGGAAGCGGAGCTGCTGGACGAGCTCGCCCGACGCGGCGCCGAGGCACGCTACGGCACGCCTCTCCCGGCTCCGGTCGCCGAACGGCTGGAGTTCGAGCTGTCGGTCATCACCAAGGCGGGCTACGCCGGCTACTTCCTCATTACCCAGGACTTCATCGCTGCCGCCAGGGAGCGCGGTATCCCGGTGGGGCCGGGCCGTGGCTCGGCCGCCGGCTCGATCGTCGCCTACGCGCTCAAGATCACGAATGTCGATCCGCTCAAATTCGACCTGCTGTTCGAGCGGTTCCTCAACCCGGAACGGGTGTCGATGCCCGACATCGACATCGACTTCTGCTTCGAACGCCGGGGTGAGGTCATCGAATACGTCCGGCAGCGCTACGGCCGGAACAGCGTGGGGCAGATCATCACTTTCGGTACGCTGAAGGCGCGTGCGGCGCTGAAGGACGTCGCTCGCCTGCTCCGCATCCCGCCCGGCGAGGCCGACAAGCTCACCAAACTCATTCCCTCCGCGCCCGGCTTCTCAATGACGCTGGACGAGGCGATGAAGAAGGTGAAGGAATTCCGCGAGCTGGTCGCCACCAGTCCGCAGTACCAGCGCTGCGTGCGTCTGGCCAGCAGGATCGAGGGCATCAGCCGCCACGCCTCGGTCCATGCCGCGGGCGTGGTGATCGCACCGGGCCCGCTGAGCGAGTACATCCCGGTCTGCACCGCACCCAACAAGGGGGCGGGCCAGTCGGCCGATGGCGAGGACTCCATCATCACGCAGTACGAGATGGGGCCGCTGGAAAAGGTCGGCATGCTCAAGATGGACATGCTCGGCCTCAAGACGCTCACCGTCATCCACGATGCGGTGCAGATGATCCAGACGCGGCACGGCCTGCTAATGGACATGGATGCGCTGGACCTGGAGGACCCCAGGGTCTACCAACTGCTGCGCGCCGGCCGCACCGCCGGCATCTTCCAGTTTGAATCGGCGCTGGCGACCGAAACGCTGCGCAACATGAAGTGCGACCGCTTCGATGATCTGGTCGCCTCGAACGCGCTGCTCCGTCCGGGTCCGCTCGATACCGGAATGCACCTCGTGTTCATCAAGCGGAAGCTGGGCCAGGAGGCGGTGACATACCCGCATCCGTCGCTGCGCGAAGTGCTGGAACCGACCTATGGCGTCATCACCTATCAGGAACAGGTGATGCGCATCGCGAATATCCTCGCCGGCTTCTCGCTCGCCGAAGCGGACGTGCTGCGCAAGGCGGTCGGCAAGAAGGATGCGGACCTCATCCGCAGCGAGCTGGGCCGGTTCGTGGAGCGCGCCGTCGCGCTTGGTCACCCGAAGAAGCTGGCCGACGATCTCGCCACGCAGATCGAGACCTTCGGCCGCTACGGCTTCAACAAGTCGCACTCGGTGGCCTACTCGGTCCTGAGCTACCACACCGCATGGCTCAAGACCTATTATCCCGCCGAATTCATGGCTGCGCTGCTCAGCTCGGAAATCGGCAGCACCGACAAGGTCGTGCAGTACATCAATGAGGCGCGTGAACTGGGGCTCGAGGTGCTGCCGCCGGATGTGAATGAGTCCGGATTCAAGTTCACCGTGACCGGTGACCGGCGCATCCGCTTCGGGCTCGGCGCCGTGCGCAATGTGGGACGTGGCGCGATCGAGTCGATCATTCAAGGCCGGCAGCAGAACCCCTACGCCACGCTTGACGATCTTGCCCGCCGGATCGACCTCAGGCTCTGCAACAAGCGGGTGCTGGACTCACTGATCGCGGCCGGGGCGCTGGATGGCCTCAATGGACACCGGGCTCAGCTGGTGCAGGGAACCGAGGAAGCGCTGCGGGAGGCGCAGTTGCTGGCGCAGGAACTGGAAGCGGGACAGGTGTCGCTGTTCGGCGAGGAATCCACGCCGACGCGGCCTGCCGGCGCCACGCTGGTGGATGTGCCCACCTGGTCCGAGCATGAGCGACTGACCAGGGAGAAGGAAGTCATCGGCTTCTTCATCTCCGGCCATCCGCTGGAGCGGTTCCGCGCGGAAACGGAGCTGTTCGGCACCCGCACCACCGCCACACTCGGCCAGTGGAGCGAACATCCGGTGACGATTGCGGCGGTCATCACCCAGGTGAAACGGCAGATCTCCAAGAAGACCGGAAAGGAATACGCCCGGATCATCCTCGAGGATTTTCACGGCACCGCCGAGGCCATCATCTTTCCTGACGCATGGGCCAAGCTCAACATGACCATCCGGGATGACCTCTCCGTGCTGCTGCATGGTGGGTACAGCAAGCGGGATGAGGGAGAAGAGCGAGCGCCGTTCGTTGTCGAAGGGGCCCGGCCACTGGAGGAGCTCAAGGCCTCGGGTGCCCTCGGGCTGGCGCTGCGGTGGACGCTGGCCGGGGCACCCGCCCTGGACAGCCTCACCGAGGCGGTGGCGCTCCTGGTTGCGCACCCAGGGCCCGCTCCGCTCTATATTGAATGGAGCGATGGCAACGGCGAGCGGCTCCGCGCTCGTGCCCGTCGCTTCCGTATCTCCCCCGATGACGCACTGGTACAGGGCCTCCGGCGACTCCTGGGGCCGGAGGCGGTCGCTTTCGTAAAGGCGGGATGACATGGCAACGACCTACGCGCTTGATTTCGAGAAACCGCTGCAGGAGCTGGAGCGGCAGATTGAGGACCTGCAGAAGATGGGCGAGGAACAGGGCATTGATGTGGCGGAGGAGTCCCGTCTGCTCCAGGTCCGGCTGAACACACTGCGGGTCGAGATCTACAGCAATCTCTCCCCCATCCAGCGGGTCCAGGTCGCGCGGCACCCGCGGCGGCCGTAC
>JANOFA010000380.1:0-8886 GCA_031413355.1 Gemmatimonadota bacterium
GGGTACGGTTTCGGGGGGGGTTGGGGCGGGCCGTCGGTGCCACCGGCCTGCGGCCCCGGCGACCCGCCACTGACCTACGCGTACATCGCCTCGATCTCGGCGCTGTAGTTCTTCTCCACGATCCGCCGCTTCACCTTGAGCGTCGGCGTCAGCTCCCCATTCTCGATGGTGAAGTCCCGCGGCACCAGCAGCACCTTCTGCGGCATCTCGAAGTGGGCCAGGTCGCGCAGCGTCTTCTTGACCTCCCGCATCATCTGCTCGGCGACCTCGGGGCTCGCCAGCAGGGCCGCCTCATCCGCGCAGTGCAGCTTCTGCTCCGTCGCCCAGGCGGTCAGCGTCGCCATGTTCGGCACGACGAGCATCATGGGGAACCGGCGCTTGTCGCCGATCATCACTGCGTTGAGCACGAACGGATTGGTCTTTACCCGGCCCTCGATCGGCTGCGGGGCGATATTCTTGCCGCCGGCCGTGACGATGATGTCCTTCTTCCGGTCCGTGATCCGCAGGTAGCCGTCCGGGTCGAGCTCGCCAATGTCGCCGGTGTGGAACCAGCCTTCGGGGTTGATCACCTCCCGGGTGGCTTCCGGCTTGTTGTAGTACCCCTGCATGACATGCGGCCCGCGGGTCAGTATCTCGCCATCGGCGGCGATACGCACCTCGACCCCCTGGACCGTCTGTCCCACGGTACCGACTCTCGTGTGGTCGCGGTAATTCACGGTGATCACCGGTGAGGTCTCGGTGAGGCCGTACCCTTCGTAGATCGGCAGCCCCGCCGCGAAGAAGAACCGCGCGATCTCCGCCGAAAGCGGCGCGCCGCCCGAGACGAAGTAGCGGAGCCTGCCGCCGGTGCGTGCGGTCACCTTGCTGAAGACCAGCTTGTCCGCGATCGCCTTGCGCAGGGCAACACCGCTCGGGATCGGCTTGCCCGCAAGAGCCAGGTCCGCCCAGGCCTCGCCCGCGGCGCGGGCCCAGCCGAAGATCTGGCGTTTGGCGGCGGACTTGGACGAACCCTCCAGCACCCGGGCATAGATCTTCTCGTACAGCCGCGGGACCGAGAGCACGACAGTCGGGCGGCGGTCGAGCATGTCGGCCGGGACGCTGTCGATGGACGTGGCGTAATTGATGATGGCACCCGACTGCCACATGCAGTAGTGCCCAGCCATCCGCTCAAAGACGTGGGAGAGCGGCAGGAACGACAGGCACTCATCCGTCTCCCTCACATCGAGCGACTTCAGCCCGAAAATGACATTCGAGGTCAGGTTGCCATGGCTGAGCATGACGCCCTTTGGATCGCCGGTGGTCCCCGATGTGTAGATCAGCGTCGCGAGGTCATCCGGTTTGACCTGCAGTGCGTCCTCGCGCCAGCGGGGATACTTGGCCATCGCTGCCTTGCCGCGGGCGAGAAGATCGGCGAACGGCATGACGCCGGGTCCGACGGCGTCGGCATCCATCGCGATGATGTGACGCAGCGCCGGCGTCACTTCGGGCGGCCGGATGCTGAGGATCTTCTCCAGTTGGTCCTTGGACGAGACGATGATCGCTACCGCGCCGGAATCGCGCAGGATGTAGGCGATCTGGCCCGGGGGCAGCGTGGGGTAGATCGGCACATCGGCACACCGGGCGGTGAGGCAGGCGAAGTCGGAGATGGCCCACTCGGGCCGGTTCTCCGAGAGGATCGCCACCTGGCTGCCCGGCATCACGCCGAGTTCCCGGAGGCCGGCGGCCAGCCACTGGACCTGATCGTGGATGGAGGCGTAGCTGGTCTCCTGCCATACCTCGCCTTTGCGGGCGCGCACCGCGACCGGCCGCTGCCTGAACCGGTCGATACAGCCGAAGAAGAGCTCGTTAAGGGTCCGGGGTACCGTCATATCGACTCCGGGAGTTGGACCTGCTGGAGGTCACTGGAACCGTACGGTAAAGCGTTGGCCGGAACCGGCCACAATGGCGCCGCTCGGGCGCATGGAGCTGATTTCGACCAGGACACTGTCTGGAGCGGTCGCGCCTGACGTGCGGCGCAGCGTCACGGCAACTGTCGGAGCCCCGGTGCTGCCGGTCGTGGCGCGGAGGCTGAGACCATTGCCGGCAAAGTGTACACTGCCCAGGGCGCTCGTGGTATCGACCACGCTGAACAGGATGCTGGTATTGGCGACACCGCCAGCCGGATTGTTGGATTCCACCGCTGCCAGCAGCGCCCCGGAGACGGTGTCGCCGATGGCGACGGTGAGGGTGTCATTGCCAGTGAGGCGGAGGGTATCCGCCCGGGGCCGAATCGTCAGGGTCCCGTTACTGCCGCTGATGTCCGACCGGAGACTGCCGACTCGAGCCTGCACCTTTCCTGAGCCGCTGGTCAATGTGGTGGAGACGCGTCCCGTCAGCGAGTCGATGACCAGAGTCGTGTCCGGCGTCAGCCAGGTGATGGTCGCGGCGACACTATCACCCTGCGCATTCAGGGCCCGGGCCCGGATCTGGACCGTGTCGTCAGGTTCGATGAAGGCCGGGACCGGCAGCTGGACCTCCAGCGCTACCACGCCACCCCCGATATCGCTCAGGCTGCTGCAGGCCGCGAGCGCCACCACGACGGCCAGCGCGCGATACCGGCTCACGACCGCCCCGCATCCGCGTCCGCTTCCAGCTCGCGCAAGGTTGCCTCGGCGTGCCGCACCCAGCGCTCGGCGTCGGGGCCCTTGGGCGGCTGCGCCAGGAAGGAGCGGAGGTGCTTCACCGCTTCCGCTCCCTCGCCGCGCTCCTTGAGCCGAAAGGCAAGGCCGTAATGGGCGCCGACGAGGGTGTCATCCAGCGCCAGGGCACGGCGGTAGTGCCGGATGGCTTCATCGTGCTGGCCGGTCTTGGTGTAGGCGATGGCCATGTTCTGCAGGATACGCGGGTCGTGTGGCGTATCACGAAGGGCCAGACGGTAGGACGTCAGGGCCGCCTCGTAGTCCCCCTGCCGTTCGAGTGCCAGCGCCTCGTTGAGATAGTCCAGCCGGCGTGAGTGCTGCTTCTGCACCGAGCCGCCGCCGAACAATCGCTGCCAGAAACTCATCGGGGGAGGACATCCTTGAGGAGCGGAAGGAAGGCTGAATCAAGATAGCCCGCGGCTACAGGGGCCGCAACGCAGTTGAAGGGTCGCCGGCGACGGGGTAGGTTAGCTTACGACCATGCCCAAACGCCCCGTTCCTTTCCAGTCTCGCGGTGTCCTCGAAGTCGACTGGCCGTTCTTCGGCGAGATCTGTCGCGCGCTCGCCCTGAAGGTGGCCCGCAGCTACCAGCCGGAGATCGTGCTCGGCATTGCCAAGGCGGGGGTGATTCCGGGCGTGGTCGTCGCCTCCATTCTGCAAGTGGAATTTGCCTCGATGGCTGTCACCCGCCGGGATGCCGACAGCGAGCCCATTCTGATTGCCGGCCCGCCACCAACCATCCGGGGCCGACGGGTGCTGCTGGTGGATGAAACCTGCGACACCGGCTCCACGCTCAAGCTGGCGCTCAATGAAGTGCGCGCCCTCAAGCCGCTCGAGGCGCGCAGCGCCATTTCGTTCAAGACCGGGGCCTATGTCCCGGACTTCCACGCCTTCGAGACCGACAACGTCATCATCCTGCCGTGGGATCGGGAGATCATCGAGGGCGATGAGCTGGTCACCCGGCCGGACTACGTGCAGTGGCTACGGGGCAAGGCGTGACCATCGGGGAACGCTGAGCCGGTCATGAAATCCCGCATCACCGATGCGCTCAGGGCTTCGCGCGCCGATTACACCGACATTCGACTCGAGCACACCTGGGCCACCGCCATCGTCTTTCGCGGCAGCCGGCTCGAAGGTGCCAGCTGTGGCGAGGAGGTCGGCGGCATCATTCGCTGCCTCAATCGGGGCCACGGCTGGGGTGTCGCATCGTTCACCGGCCTCGGTCAGCTCACCGCGATGGTCGCCCGGGCCCACGAGCTCTCCCTCGCGATGCCGGTGGATCAGCCAGTCCGACTCGGCGAAATTCCCATCCTCCAGGCCGATCACGTCGCCGATCTCGATGGCGATGTCCGTGGCATTCCGCTCGGCGAAAAGCGGGCGCTCCTCGAGCGGCTGAATCAGGAGATGCTCGGCACAGACCGCCGCATTGTCGACTCGCACTCGACCTACGAGGACCGGGTGACGGAGCGCTGGGTCGCCACCTCGGAGGGCGTTATCCTGTCCGAGTTGCGGCCCTCCGTGCGGGTCGCCGCCGCCGCCGTCGCGCGGGAGGACAGCGCTCTCGAGCGTGCGACGGAGTCGTGGAGTGCCCGCGGCGGATGGCGCAGTGTCGAAGCGGCAGATCATCCCTTCCGCACGGCTGCCCGCCGGGCGATCGCCCTGCTCACTGCGCCCCGCCTCAAGGCCGGCACCTACCCGGTGATCCTCGATCATCGTTGCGTGGGGGCGCTGGTGCACCAGGCGATCGGTCACCTGAGCGAGGCGGATGCGCTCGCCATCCGTCCCGACGCAGACCAGTTGATGCGTCCCGGTCGCCGGATCGCCTCGGAGCTGCTGACGGTGGGCGACGACGGCAGCGCCGCCGGCCTGCCCGGCTCACACGTCTTCGACGACGAGGGGGCCCCGACCCAGAATACCCTCCTCGTCCAGCACGGCGTCCTCGTCGGGCGGCTGCACACCCGGGAGACGGCGGGACGCGCCGGTACCCGCCCCACCGGCAACGCACGCACGACATCCTTCCGGCATCTGCCCGCCGCGCGACTGACCAACATCTACGTCGCCAATGGGCGGGGGACGCTGGATGACCTGATCCGCGGTGTCCGCTACGGGGTGTACTGCTGTGACGCGCTCGGCGGGCAGGCGCATCTCGGCCGCTTTTCCCTCGCCTCCGGCTGGGGGCACATCATCCGTGATGGCCAGCTCGCCGAGCTGGTGAAGCCGGTCGTGCTCGCCGGAGATCTCGCCGATACACTGCAGCGGCTCGATGCGGTCGCGGGTGATTTCCGCTGGTCCCATCTCGCGAGCAGCTGCACCCGGGGCGCTCCTGCGGGGGGCGGCGGACGCATTGCCGTCGCTGAAGGCGCGCCGCATGTGCGGATCGACGGCGCCACGGTCGGGGGCGAAAGCGCATGATCCTTCCGCTGCTCGAACAGGCCGCCCGGCGCACCGACCAGGCGGATCTCGTCTGGAAGACGGACGAGACGACGACGCTGTCGTTCATCGCCGGTCGCCCAGCGTCGGCCATGACATCGCAGGGGCAGGGGATCAACTTGCGCGTGGTGGTGGAGGGACGGCAGGGCATCGCGGGTAGCTCGGCGGATGAGCCGGGCGACCTGCTGGACCTGGCCGTGGATGCGGCCCGCGCCGGCGACGCCGTCACGCTTCCGTTGCCCGCGGGTTTCGCGCCGTTCCCGGCGGTTGCCACCCACTCGCCCCGCGCGGCCACCGCGACGGTCGGCGAACTCGCTGGCATCGCGACCGTGCTGCGGGATCGGCTCGCCGCCGAGCGCGCCGAAGTGAACATCATGGTCGAGCGGACCATCGGCTCGGTCCACGTCGCAAATACCGATGGCCTCGATGCCGGATACGATGTCTCGCGGGTGACGGTGGCCATCGAGTGCAACCGGTTGCGCGATGGGCGGCTGATCACCGTTCCCGGTCAGCTCGCAGCCGCGGACCTGCCCACGCTGGGCGAGATCGAGCAGCTCGTCGCCACCATGCGCCAGCGTCTGGCCTGGGCGGAGCGGGATGCCGAGTCGGTGGTGGGTCGGCAGCGGATCGGGTTCCTGCCCGATGCGATGGCCGCGCTGCTCGCACCGGTCGAGCAGGCGCTGATGGGCAAGGCGGCGCTGCACGGCAGCTCCCCTCTCGCCCGCCGACGCGGCAGTCGTGCATTCAGCGAGAGCTTCACGCTGCATGACGATCCGCTCGCCGCCGGTCGGCCCGGCTCGCGTCCGGTGGATGATGAGGGCGTGTATAGTAAACGACTCGCGCTGGTGGAGCAGGGTAGCGTCGAGGGATTCATCTACGATCTGGAGACGGCGAGCCGGGTTGGCGTGGCGCCGACGGGGCATGGCCGGCGCGCAACGTTTGGGAAGCCGCATGCAGCCTTTTCCAATATCATGGTGGCGGCAGGCGAGGCGAGCTGGGAGGAACTGCTGGCTGCGATCGGTGATGGCCTGCTGGTGCAGACCCTCCGCGGCGACGGGCAGGGCAATGTGAGCGGGGGAGCGTTTGCCCGGCCGGCGTCACTCGCCTGGCGGGTCGAGTCGGGGGAGGTCACCGGTCTCGTGCCCGAGGTGACGGTGGCCGGGAATGCACACGACCTGCTCGGTCGGGTGGTGGCGCTGGGTCGGGAGGTGGAGTGGGTGGGGAGCCGGGCGACCCCGGTGATTGTGGTGGATGGGGTGTCGGTGTTCTAGAACAGAAACCGCCGTACCAGCAGATACACCAGGAACATCACCAGCAGGCCGAACGCCAGAGACCCGAGTTCCTGCAGACCGTTCTTTTGCCGCTCAGTCCCCGTGGCCGGTTCGTGGTCCACGCTCTTGTTCTTCCGGATGTTGTACGCCATCCCTCCCTCAGCCCGGCTCGGCGATGCCGAGCCCACCGGCGTAACTGCTACCGCCCGCCATCCGCTCATACAGGATCTGCAGCGTCTCGGGCGCACCCGCCAGGAAGCGGCAGCGCGCATCGCCGCGTGAACGGCACTCGACCTCCATCACCCCAAGCGTCGTCTCCGAGGCCCGGGTCAGGAATTCGGCGAGCAGGCCGGAGGAGAGGTGGCAGGAGGGATAGGCCGCTCCGGTCGCCGGCTCCGCCTCCCACCAGTCGGCGGAGTCGAGCGCGAGGACGGCGGGCGTCAGCGGCGATACTTCGAGCGTGCCCCACCCGTGTTCGAGGAAGAATGCCGAAAGGGTCTCGCCGAGGTGACGCACATCGAGTGACGCCGGACGACCGACGCTGTAGCGCTCGGCCAGCCACTCGGTGTAGACCGTGGCGAGGGCCTCACCGCCGGCAAAGCCGGCCTCCTGCAGCCACGTCGCGGCCTGCATCCCGGCATCGCGCTCCAGCACCTGTCGCAGTTGATGGATGCTCTGCCAGCTCAGCACCAGGCAGCGGGCGGGCGCAGTCGCGGCGGTCGTGGCCATGGGCAGTCACTCAGTAAAGGTGCCGAAACGTAGGGAGCACGCCGGGGAGGGGCAAGCGGGTGTGGAGCCGAGGATGGGCCAGAGCTGTTGCAGGGCGCGAGGCGGTAGGCGCTGGGCGATACCGCCTACCGCCCATCGCCTGCTCGTCGCCTCAGCTCCGCTTCATCAATGATCTCGATCCCCAGCTCCCGCGCCTTCGCGAGCTTGGCTCCAGCCTCATCGCCGGTGACCACCGCGGTGGCCTTCTTGCTCACGCTGCCCGCGACCCGTCCGCCGGCACGCTCGACCAAGTCGGTGGCCTGCTGGCGCGAAAGCGTCGGCAGGGTGCCGGTGAGCACGTAGGTCTGGCCGGTGAGTGTGCCGCCGCTCGTGACCGCGTTCGGCTCGGTTTGGGCGACACCAGCCGCCGCGAGCCGCGCGACCAACTCCCGGTTGACGTCGGTGGTGAAGAACTCGGCCACCGCCTGCGCAATCGTCGGACCGACGCCAGGAACCGTCTCGATTTCTGCCGCAGTCGCCGCCGCGAGCGCGTTCATGGTGCCGAATCGCCGTGCCAGGAGGGCTGCCACCGTCTTGCCGACGTGCCGTATGCCCAGCCCGAAGAGCAGCACCGAGAGCGGCCGTGTGCGCGCGGCGGCGATCGCGGCGACCAGCAGTGTCGCCGACTGCTCCGCGAAGCGGTCGAGGGTGACCAGCTGATCCGTCGTGAGGCTGTAGAGGTCGGCGACGTCATGGATGAGGCCGGCGTCCAGCAGCTGGCGGACGCGCTCCATGCCAAGTCCACGAATGTCCATCGCATCACGCGACGCGAAATGGACGATCCCCTCCAGCATCCGCCCGGGACAGCGGGCGTTGGGACAGAATCGGATGGCCTCTTCCGGGTCCCGCACCACCAGCGTGCCGCACCGGGGGCAATGCTCCGGCATCGCGAACGACCGCTCGCTGCCGTCGCGGCGTTCGGGGAGCGGGCCGACGACCTGGGGAATGACTTCCCCGGCCCGCATCACCTCGACCCAGTCGCCGATCCGCAAGTCCTTGGTCTCGATCAGATCCTCATTGTGCAGGGTGGCACTGGAGATCGTGACTCCACCGACCTGCACCGGCTCCAGCACCGCAAAGGGATTGAGCGCGCCGGTCCGTCCGACGTTGATCTGAATGTCGAGGAGTCTCGTGACCGCCACCTCCGGCGCGAACTTCCGCGCGATCGCCCAGCGCGGCTCCCGCTCGCTCACCGCGCCGAGTTCCAGGTGAAGCGACAGCTGGTCGATCTTCACCACGACTCCATCGGCATCGAAGGGCAGCTTCCGAAGCTGGGGTTCGAGCTGCTCCACCTCCACCTGCACCGAGGCAAGGTCGGCGTGTCGCTTCACGTGCGGCTCGACCTGAAAGCCCCAGGCCGCGAGCTGTGCGAGCACCTCCCGCTGGGTCCGCACTGCCAGCGAACCTTCAACGATCTCGACGTGGAAGGCATACATGCGGAGCCGGCGGGCCCGGGTGACCTTGGGATCGAGCAGCTTCAGGCTTCCTGCGGCGGTATTCCTGGGATTGGCATACAGTGGCTCGCCGGCCGCCTCCCGCTCGCGATTGAGTCGTTCGAAGGCGGTGCGGGGCATGTAGACCTCGCCCCGAATCTCCATGAGTCCGGGGTGCTGCGTGCCAGCCAAATGGAGCGGGAGATCCGGCAGGGTCTTGAGGTTTTCCGTGATCAGCTCGCCGACCCGGCCATTGCCTCGGGTGGCTCCGCTCACAAAGACTCCATGCCGATAGGTCAGGCTGAC
>JANOFA010000381.1:0-11312 GCA_031413355.1 Gemmatimonadota bacterium
GGCGCCGTTCATGTCCAGCGAGAAGCTGATCGTGACGGTGGCGCCGTTGTCAACCGCGGTGCCGGTGAACGGATAGCCGGTAGGCGGAGGGGTGCAGGCGACGGTGAAGTTGACCGTGGCCGTGCCACCGTTGACCAAGCCGGAGTAGCTGCCAGCAGCGGGAGCGGTGCAGCCCGACGGCAGGGTGGACAGCGCGACAGCGCCGGAACCAACACCGACCGGGACGGCAGTCCGAGTGTACAGGCCGGCCGCATTCGGGTTCACCACGGGCGTCGCGCCCAGGCCGGTCGGCGTCACGGTCACGCTGATGCCGGTCGGCGACGGGGAGGCGCCAGTGAAGGTGATGGTACCAGTCACGGTGCCGGTCGGGACCGGGCAGGTGACGGTGAAGTTCACGGTCGAGGTGCCGCCGTTGGTGACGGTGGTCGACTGCGAGCCGGGGTTGGTGCAGCCAGCGGGCAGGCCGCTGGTGATGATCGCGCTGGCCGGGCCGGTGGGCACGGAGCCGATCGAGTACGCGCCCGCGCCGGCGGTCGTGCCGGTCAGGCTCGTGATGCCGGAGGTCGCGGTGACGACGACGCCGTTCAGCGTGCCCAGCTGGGGCGAGGTGACGGTGCCGGCGATGGTGCCGACCGGAGCCGGGCCGCTGTTCTGCAGGTCGGCGGCGACGATCAGGCGGGCGGTGAACTGGCCCACGGTCGGATCGAGGTCAAAGCCGACCGAGTTGGCCGAGGTGGTCGAGCCCGGGAAGATCGGGCCGGCGAACTCTTCATAACGGAAGCAGTCGCTCGTGACCGAGGCGGCGCAGCCGATGTCGTTGAAGAAGTTGTGCGGGGCGCCGTTCCAGTCGGTGCTCGGCGCGACCAAGCCGTAGCTTGGCAGGGTCACGATGATGTCGTTGCCCTGGCCGCCGGTGGCGGTGCCGCCGGAGGTTACGGCGACGGCGATGTCGTACGGGAAAAGCAGCGGACCGGTCGTGCCGGCTGGCGGCGTCGGGAAGACGGTCGGCCCGACGAGCTGCACGCCCGTCAGCTTGTTGGTGATGTTGATGTCGAAGGTGACGCGAACCTTGCCGGGCTGGAACGCGCCAACCGCGGAGGCCACGAAGTTGGAGCTGGTGAGGGTGACGACGTCGCCGCCGACTAGGGAGAAGTCCACCGAGGAGCTGGCGGGCGACTTGGAGCCGCGGACGATGCTGGAGAGACCACCCTGCGTGCCCTTGAGCTGAGGCTCACGAACCTTCACTACACCTCCGCGGACATCGACGTCGGCCAGGAACGCGGCCTGCGTGATCTGCGGATTTGGCGCCGGATTGCCGGGGATGATCGGACCCTGTCCGCGATCCGCGGAACAGGCCGACCCGACAATGGCGGCTACGGTGAGCAGCGCGGTAGTAACCGAGCGCTGCCCGCCAAAGCGGCGGACGAACTGCATGGTGAAGCCTCCTGGAACAATGGTGTGGAAGGGCAGTCATCCCGGACGGCGCGCCGAGCAGACTGGGCTCTGAAGCCGCAGGTAATGTCTGCCGGCAATGCGACCGGGACTTCTTCGACTGGTATCGACCTGGGCCGCTCGAGGTAACGACAGAAGGCGGGAATCCCCGTGGAGAAGTTGCACGATCGTCATGTGGATCTGTGACAGGTGCGGCGGGGGCGTGACAGGTATGTGGCGGGGCTGCACGCCACCTGCGGGAGCCCCTCTGCCCTACGGCAAGGTGAGCAGCCCGTTCGTGATCGTGATCAAGCTGCGATAGTTGAACGACCCGAGCGCGGGTGTGCTCAAGACCGGGCCGAGGTAGACCCGCGCGGTGGTGCTGGCGCCCGGCGTGCCGACGGCGCGGAACCGGACAATCGCGATCGGAATGACACCGGTGTTGGGGGTGAGCCCGCCGCCGCTGAAGATCAGCTTGCACCTGCAGCCGCCGGTCGCATCGGTCGGGTTGAACGACCCGCCGCTGTTGCTCAAATACGTCAGACTGTGGTACTGGACCACCGAAGAATCCCAGACCAGCGAATCCACCGCGTACGTCCCCAGCGCTTCAGGACTGCCCGTCGTCTGACTGATGTCCTGAGGCAGGGTCAGGGTCAAGGTGAGCGGATAGGTGTTGAACCCGGCCTCGAGTCCCCCGAATGTCCCAGCCCAGGTCGCTGAACTGCTTGGCGCCGTCACCGTGACACTCGCCTGGTCCGTTCCCGTGGCCCCGAGATTGTCGGTCACGGTCAGGGTGGCGGTGAAGCTTCCCGCCGCGGTGTAGCTCCGGGACGGATTGGCCTGCGTGCTGGTCGTGCCGTCGCCGAAATCCCACAGATAGCCCGCGATCGTTCCGTCGGGATCCAGCGAACCCGACGAGGTGAAACTGATGGCGTTGCCCGTGGTGCCGCTGTAGGGCCCACCCGCCTGGGCGGTCGGCGCCAGGTTCCCGCCTCCGCCGCCACTGGAGATGGTCACACTCGCCTGATCGGTGCCGGTCGCCCCCTGATTGTCGGTCACGGTCAGCGAGGGCGTGTAGGTCCCGGCGCTGGCATAGGCGTGGGTCGGATTGGCGAGCGTGCTGGTGCCGCCGTCGCCGAAGCTCCAGGCGTAGTTCGCAATCGTCCCATCGGGATCGGTGGAGCCGGAGGAGCTGAAGCTCACCGCGACGCCCACAGTCCCGGAGTACGGGCCACCGGCCTGCGCGGTGGGCGCGAGGTTTCCGCCGCCTCCGCCGGCGCCGACCGAGAAGGTGTCCTCGACGGCGCGGAACTGGGTCTCAAGCGTCTGAGAGCCGTCGAAATTGCCGACCACCTGGAGCTGCGTAGCGGTGCTGGAGGTCGTCGCATTGGCCCCGACCACCTGGAAGGTGAATCGCGCGACCGGCACGACCCCAGTTGGTGCCGTGGATCCGGTTGTGAAATTCAGCCACGAGATGCTGCCTGGCACCGACGCATTGACCGTCAGGTTGTTCATCAGCGCTGGCGCCGGGGCGGCTGCACTCTGATAGGTGAGCACGGCGGCGTTGTAGGCCAGCGTCGCCTGCACCGAGCCGACATCCTGCCCGGCCACGGCGGAGAGATCGAGGCTGATATCCAGCGTCACCGTCTGCCCGGTCCCGGCGGCCTGCGGTGTCCACACGTTGCGGACGATGAATGGCGCCGATGGATTGCCGCCGCCCCGGGTGGGGCACGTCACCTGGAACCGCACCGTGTCGACGCTCAGCGGCGCCACCTGGATGTCCGCGGAGGAGACCCCGGCGAGCGTACAGGGCAGGTCCACATCGCTCAGGGTGACCTGGAAGTCACCGGGTCGGAGCGCGGAGAACGTCACAGCGCCACCGGACCCGAGCACCGTCGTGCCACCGACCGCGGGCAGCGTATCGCCAGTGATGATCCCGGCGAAGTCCACCCGATAGCCGTCCGCGTCGGTGCTGTCGCCCTGCACATTCACGACGGTGACGATCGTGCCGAGCGTGGGGTCGGAACAGGTCGCGGAGAAACTCGCCGGGACCTGGGTCGCCAGTCCGGTGTCGGCGACCAGCACGGTGAGCAACGTATCCCCGGTCAGACGGCAGGTCGGAATCAGGTCTCGGAGGATCAGGGTATAGGTCCCCGCCGGTAGCGGGGAGAGGAGCTGGTCGTCGATGGAACCGAGGGCCACGACCGTATCCTTCGGTCCAGCCACGCTGACTTGATAGCCGTTGGGATCGGCCAGACCGGGCGCGGTGTTCTGCAGCGACGACTGCAGCCGGATACCCGGCAACGGGGCCGTCTGTGCACCGGCGACGGTCGAGGGCGGCGACGCCTTGCTCAACCGGTCAAGCCCGAACACCCGGTAGCCGTAGAAGGTCGCGGGATCGAGCCCGGTGTCGAAATAGGTGGTGAGGGCGCCATCGACCTCGGCAATCTGCTGGAAGCCGCCCTCGAAGTTGGTGCGCCGTTCGATCCGGTAGCGCTGCAGGTCGGCCAGGTCTTCCTTGCTCCAGTCGACCCGGATCGAGGAGAGACTGAGCGGCGTCGCCGTCACCGTCGCGGGCGGCTGCACCCCGTCGCCCAGAATGTCCTTGGCCGCCTCGCAGGCGAGGGTCAGGGCGAGCATGAGTCCCGCCGCACCGAAACGGCCCCGCTTAGAAGATGTCATACGTCATCCCCAGGGACCACGAGGTGCCCTGGCGGAAGCGGCGGGTGAAGACCTTGTCATTGGACCCTTCGATCACCCAGCGGGTCTGCTGATTGGTCAGGTTGGTCGCGGAGAGGGACACCCGGACCGGCCCGACGCTTTGCTGGATCTTGGCGTCCAGACTGTAGCGGCCCAGCTCCAGGATATTCTCCGGCCGCCCCGTGGGATTGGATGGCTCGGACGATCCGTACCGCGCGATCCGGGTATCGAAGTAGTTGTAGAGCACCGAGGCGGAGGTTCCGCTCGTCGGATGCTGGTAGGAGAGCGACGCGTTGAGCAGCAGCGGGGACTGGCCCTGGAGCTCCAGGCCGTCGGAGCCGCCAAAGAGCACCGGGTCGAGACTGATCTCCGACTTGAGGATCGTGGCGTTGGCACCGAATGAGAGATCGCGAAGAAAGCCGGGGAGGAAGTCGAGCGAGCGGCGCGCTTCCAGCTCCAGGCCATAGCTCGTCGCCTTCTCGCCATTGGCCGTCAGCTGGGTGCAGGAGTTGGCGCTCGACTGGATCACTTCCACCAGCGGGTTGGTGAACTTCTTGTAGAAGCCGCTGATGGCGAAGACCTCCCCGCCCCGGGGGTAGTACTCCCAGCGGGCATCCGCATTCAGGATGGTCGCGTTGACCAGGGTGGTGTCACCGGTGAGGTCGCACTCGCTTCCCACCGGCGTGTAGCGGTCGGGCACCAGCTCGCGCGGATCGGGGCGGGTCACGGAACGGAAACCGGCCAGCCGGAAATTCATCTGGTCGGAGAGGGCGAAGGTCAGGTTCCCCGACCAGAGATAATCCCACGGCCGACGATAGACGGGCAGCCCTTCCGGCGCGGCCTTGCTTCCTTCGTAGATCGTGATCCTCCAATGTTCCACCCGCAGGCCGCTCACCAGGCGGACCGACGGAAGGAGGGGCAGATCGGCCATGCCGTAGAACGCGGTCAGGTCATCCTCCGACTCGTACTTCGCCGCGATGTCGTCCACCGAGACGATTTCGATGCTGGACCCGACATTTTCCGGCGCGAAGGTCTGCTCCGGCTCAAGTGCCAGCGCGCTGGGATCGGATTGCGGGATGGGGCGGACCTGGTAATAGCCGGAGGTGAACGTCCGGGGCTTGTCCCGCAGGAGACCACCGAACTTGAGCGTTGCATCTGATTCCCGGCGCAGCGACCACGGGACGGTCAGATCGGCCTGGCCGGTACGGATCCGGTCCTCCAGATCGCGGAGCTGGAAGATGTTGAGGGTGTTGAGCGTCGGCGCGCCACTCGTGGTCAGGTAGTCGGCCCGGCGCTGGTCCGGCTCCTTGCGCGTAGCCCAGGCGAGGGTCCCCTTCCAGTCGAACCGGGAGTTCCACAGAAAACCGAGCACGTGCTCGCCGGTGAGCTGGGTCTGCAGCAGCGAACGCTCGATATACTGCGCGCTATAGGTGTCGTAGGTGGTGTTGTTCTCGATGCTGTAGCCGGTACCGCTGGCCAGTACCTCCTCCGCACCGCGGGTGTACAGATTCTTCCAGCCGAACTTGCTGCCTCCCGTCGGCCGCCAGGAGAAGTTGGCGATGCCGCCCCACTCCACCTCCTGGGTGCTCTCGTCGAGGATCCGGCCGTTGCCCCCCAGTCCGCTCGGATCAGGGGTAAAGGCGAGCAGGCGGTCGGGGATGAACGAACGCTTGTTGCCGTAGGTCAGCGCCATCGTGAAGCCGAGCGGCCTGCTCTCCCCAACCTGCCCGCCGATGTTGACTGAGAGCCCGAGGTTTGGCATCGCCTCGATCTGACGGCCGGTCCACACGTTTCGGAACGACTCCATCGCCCGCTCGGACAGGGCGAAGTTGCCCCGCAGGACCTCCGCATCCGGCCGTCGGGCCTTGTCGCCGAAGCCGAAAAAATCCGCGGTGGAGCGCGGCCCCTGGGCAAAGGGGCGGAAGGTCGACTGGCTGTTGAATCCCTGACTGATGCCAGCCTGAAAGACGAAATTCTCGGGAAACTCCTTGGTGCGCACTTCGATCAGTCCACCGGCAAAATCGCCGGGTTTGTCGGGGGTCGCAGTCTTGGTGGTGACAATCGATTCCAGAAGACTGGCCGGAAAGATATCGAGCGGCGCCACCTTCTTCAGCGGCTCCGGACTTGGCAGGTCGGCGCCGTTGAGCGTGGTGTTGCTGTAGCGCTCATTGAGCCCACGGACCACCACGAACTTCTTGTCGAACACCGTCACGCCCGTCACCCGGCGGATGACATCGCCGCCGTCCGAGTCGGGACTCCGGCTGATCGCCTCGGCGCTGATCCCGTCGCTCACCCCGGCGGCAGCCTGTTGCGCCGAGAGCAGGCCGGCATCCGACTTGGGCGAGGCGGGAATGGTGGACTCCACCGAGAGATCCTCGAGTTCGATGATCTGGACGGTCATCACGAAGTCCACCGTGACCGCCTGACCAGCGATGACGCGAATGCTGTCGCGCAGCATCAGCTGGTAGCCGATGAACGCGGCACGCACTCCGACCAGCCCGACCGGGATCTGCGGCGTGCGATACCGACCATCCAGGTCCGACTCCACGACCCCTGGTATTCCCACCACACTCACCCGGGCGCCCTGGAGCGGACGACCGGTTTCCCGATCGACCACTCGGCCGGTGATGCGTCCGGTCTGCGCGGCGGCGACGGGCACGGTGACCGGCGGCACCGCGGCTGGCGCAGGCTGCTGCGCCGCGACCGGGCTTGCGAGCGGAGCGGATGCGAGCAGAGCGGTGAACCGAAGTGCCTTCCAATACCTGAGCATGCGTGGTTCCTGGGTACGGCGGGCTTGCGCCTCATGGGTCCGCGATCGGCGACCGACCGGAGCGGCGGAGGAGTATGCCTCCCCCTGCAGGTGTTGCTTCGGTCGTGGGGTCACGGATCGGTCACGAGTGCCGAAGGCTGTCGGGCGGCGCCGCGACCACGAATCCGGCCTCCGGCCAGCTGCCATCGAGGAACTGGTCCAGCGCGGTCCGGATCGCCGGCCCCTGATCGACCCAGGGAAACAGCGCGCTGCGCCCCGTCACGAGCAGTCGTGCGTCGGGCAGGCGCCCCGCCCAGGCGCGCGCCCCGGCGATCAGCGCCGGTTCGCCCATCCCCATCATGACCAGGGTCGGTTGCTGAAGGAGCGGAATCGAGTCGGTCCAGTTCCAGGTTCCGATGGTCAGGAAGAGCTGACGCTGCACCGCATCGCGCAGGCGAAGCCGGTCGTCCGGCGCATCGCACATCGAGGGAGCCAGCGCGGCGATCACCGCGGGAGAAACCTCCTCAACCGGTGAGAAGGACATCCCCCAGTATTGGCGGCAGTACCCGGACGGATCGAGGGTGTCCATGCCCGCCCACCGGTCGCGCCCGTGCCGCTGCGATGCCGCCGGATCGTTGGGCAGCCGGATCAGCTCGGTGACGAAATCGGCCTTGTGCGCCATCGGACTCAGGAACGCGATGCGCCGAACCGCGGCAGGATGACCGATTGTGTACTTGAGCGCGATCCCCGCGCCCCACTGATGACCCACGAGCGACATCGGGCCAAGCTGGAAGTGCGCCCGCAGCTCCTCGAGATCAGCCACATCCCGCGCGAGCGAAAGCGAGTCGAGCGATCGCGGTACCGACGACCGTCCCCGCCCGCGCTGGTCATAGAACAGCAGGGCGTGGCGCCGCCCGAGTTCGCCGAAACCGGCCTCGAGATACTGGCTGCTCAGCGCGGGTCCACCGTGAAGCAGCACGACCGTGTCCGCGGCCGGCGCGCCAACCAGCCGGAAATACAGCTGGTCACCGCCCGTGACCGGGACGACGCCCTCCTCCACCGGCAGCGCAGGTGCCGAGTGGCAGGCCCCGATCGCGAGCGTGACCGCAGCGCGAGCAGCGGCGTGAAGGGAGCAGCGAATGGACATGCAGGAAGGCTACGAACCGAGGTCACATCCGTGTCACATGCCGGGCGCTGTCAGGTAACTGTGCTAGAAGCGGAGGCGGAATCCGGCCGAGGTGCGGAGCCCGATCGACCACCAGTTCATCGCCGCCCGAAACTCCAGGCGACCAGCGGGACCAGTCAGCGGGATCAGGATGGCATGGCCGATAAGGCGGATGGAGTGCGTCGGTACCGGCAGAATGAGGTCGGCGGGGGAGGTTGCCGAGCTCATCCGCGCCGGGGCTCGGGTTCCCGGCGCCCGGAGCATGGCCTGCAGACGTACGGCAGCGACGCGGCGGGAGAGCGCCGCGGGAATGGTGGGGGATTCATGCCCCTGCGCTGCCAGCCCGGCGGGCAGGCACAGGAAGAGAGCAACCCGAAAGGCGAGCGACAGATGCGGAGGACGGCGCATGCGACAACGATCCGCAGCCTCGGTCACGCGATGATAGGTGCGGTGTGACAGCGCGGTCACAGCCGACGCGCAATCAGCCGCGGAGGATACTCTCCGCTCCCAGTCCGCCGCTCAGGCCGTTGTGGGAACGGGGAGCACCGCGAGCATCGCAGCGGCGGTGGGCCAGCGTTCGGCGGGATCCTTGGCCAGGGCGCGCGTGATAGCCGCGGCCAGCGGCGCCGGCGTGTCGGGACGCGCGACAAGGATGTCCGGCACCGGTGCCGTCTGATGCTTCCGCAGGACCAGGTCCTCGAACGGATCGTCGTACGGCGGCCGGCCCGCGAGGCACTCGTACAGCACGCAGGCGAGGGAATAGAAGTCGGACCGGGCATCGATGCCGTCGATCCCGCCCACCTGCTCGGGGCTCATGTAGGCCGATGTCCCCACCGCGAAGCCTGACCGCGTGAGCCGGTCCGAACCGGCGTCGGCCACCGCCTTGGCAATCCCGAAATCCACCAGAACACCGCCGCCGGGCGACAGCACGATGTTCTCCGGCTTCACATCCCGGTGCACGATCCCCTGGGCATGGGCGCAGGCAAGCGCCGAGAGCATGTCCTGCGCGATCCGCAGCGTATCCTCGGTGGAGAGCCGCCGGACCCGCGTCAGGTGCTGCCGCAGCGTGGGGCCGGGCACATGGTCCATGACATACCAGATCAGCCACTCATCCTCGCCGGAATCCACCAGCCGGGCGATGTGGGGATGGTCCAGCCGGGTAATGAACCGGACCTCCCGGAGAAACCGGTCGGCGGCGACGGTGGCGGCGAGTTGTGGCAGCAGGACCTTGAGGGCGACCTCGCGACCGGAGGGATCGGTGGCGAGATAGACCCGCGCCGCGCCGCCACGCCCGATCTCCCGCTGCACCGTGTAGCGGCCGTCCAGGGCGTGGCGCACCAGCAGGAGGAGGTCTCGGGCCATGGGGCACCGGCGGACTACCGGTCGGGTAGGAGGAGCAGATAAGGTTGAGCAGTGCACCGGCCCCCGCAAGGGGCGCTGCAACCATCGGCGGGCCCGCCCTGTCTCATGAGGGTCAAAACCCCCAGGGAGTCCTCGTGATTTGCCAGCTCAGATTCGCCACCCTGCTCGTGGCGGCACCACTCGCGGCCCAGCAGGCCGAACGGTTCACCCTCGCAGGCAATGAAGTCGCCATCTACAATCTCGTGGGTACCCTGCGTATCGACCGGGGCTCCGGCAGCGACGTCGTGGTCAGCCTGACCCGCAGCGGCCGCGACGCCCGCCAGCTCACCGTGGAGCAAACCACACTCCGCGGGATCCCCTCACTTCGCGTCGTCTACCCGGCCGGCGATATCGTGTACCCCGCCATGGGTCGACACTCGAACACCCAATTCTGGATTCGGGATGACGGCACCTGGGATGGCATGGACTGGGGTCGCCGGCGAAACGGGGCGCGCGAAGTGAGGATTGCCGGAAGCGGCTCTGGCCTGGAAGCTTCCGCCCAGCTTGAGATCAGCGTCCCGGCCGGACAAAAGCTGAAGCTGTTTCTGGGCGTGGGCGCCGTACACGTGGCCAATGTCGACGGGGCGCTCTCCGTGGAGGTCGCCAGCGCCGGTATCACCAGCCGGGAGACGCGCGGCCAGTTGTCATTGGAAACCGGCTCGGGTGACATCGAGGTGAGCAACCACGACGGCGCGCTCAGCCTCGAATCCGGCTCGGGGGACATCGCCGTCACTGCGCAGAAGAACGGCGAGCTGCACATCGACACCGGCAGCGGCTCGATCCGAACCAGCGGCATCACCGCGGCGACATTGAACATCGACACCGGTTCCGGTGATCTCCTCCTGGGAGACCTGACCGCGACTCGCGCCGTGCTGGAAACGGGTAGTGGTTCGATCGAGGCGCGCTTCCTTGCCGTGATAGAGGACTTGGCGGTTGAAACGGGATCGGGCGACGTGACGCTGCGCCTGCCGGAGGGGCTGAATGTGACCGTCGACCTGGAGACCTCGAGTGGGGACCTCACCCTCGACTTCCCGGTCCAGTTGATCCGCAAGGAGGAACACAGCCTTCGCGGTCGCATTGGCGAAGGCAAGGGACGCATCGCGGTGGAGAGCGGGTCGGGGGATATCTCGCTGCTGCGATAGGATGGACCGCGGGGGCCGCCGCGTAAGGGCCGCATACATGCGGCCACGCCCTTGCGGCCCCTACTCCACCGCCGCCGCGAGGCGGGCGTAGGCGCTGTCGCCCGGCACCCCCTGCATCAGGTCGGACAGTGTACTCACCGACGTCGCTATATCCCCGCCATGCTCCTGATACCACCGCTCCAGCAGGTCGAGCCGGGTCCGATAGATCGTCGAGGCGATCAGCCGGGCGTTGTTGATGGGCCGGTCGGCCATTGGTCCGATGGTGTAGGTACCGAGCGCTGCGCCGACTGACCCCTGCAGCTGCTCCCGCGCCCAGCGCCCCATCTCCGAGCGCCCCGCATCGACCGCCACCGAATCGGTCGCCGCCGCATAGAGGCTGTCCAGCCGCCGCGACAGCTCGGCGTAGTACCCACTCAGCACCACTTCATCCAGCCATCGCCGCGCGGCATGATCGGCCGCTTCCACCGACCCCCGCTGCCGGAAGAACTGCTCGGCGGCGCGGTATCCCGCCAGCTGGGCGAAACTCTCGTTGAATGGTGTCGCGCTCTTCACATACAGCGTGTTGTGCGAGATCTCATGCATGACCGTCGCCACCAGCTCGACCGAGTCCTCGCTCATCGCGGTGCTGATCAACCGCGTGATCTGCCTGATCGAGCTGGCCCGCGCCAACGAAACGCTGCCCGACGTGCAACGCGTCTGCGAGTTACCGCCCGACGCTCGCGGC
>JANOFA010000382.1:0-2817 GCA_031413355.1 Gemmatimonadota bacterium
ACCAGGACAACTCCGCGACGAGCCGCCCGACGAGCAGCTCGAAAGTCAGCATCAGCCCGAGCCAGAGGATGCCGATGCCGAGCACTGCAGCCCGGGTGGCGGGACCGAGCCAGCGGATGGTGAAGCAGGCGATCGCGAGGATCAGGATCGAGCCAGTCAGCACGGAGAGTTGCCGCGCCGGCCAGTCGCCAAGGACCGGGGCGAGCAGCAGACCGCGCACCGTCCCATGCACGATCTCTGTGACCACGAGCAGCAGCCAGACGAGCAGGGCGCGACGCCAGGGCATCGGTGAATCCTAGTCTACGATGAAGCGCTGGACACCGGACCTCTATCGGAGAAAAGTCGCCAGCAGCGCCTGCACAAATGGCGAACGTTCCACCACCGCCTCGTCAAGCCGGCTTTCCCACTGGAGCCCATCGCTGTTGGCCAGCAGGATCAGCGTGAGGTGCCGGCCCGGCACCCTGAGGTAGAGCGCAGAGTACGCCCCTTCCCACAGCCCGGTGTGCCAGAGCAGCGTCTCGCCCTGCGGAGCCGCGATGAACCAGCCGAGCCCGTATGGCAGCTCGGCTCCCGCGGGCGAGCGTCCCGCGGTCCACATCGTCCGGCGCGAGGCGGGTGACAGCAGTCGCCCCTGTGTGAGTGCGATATCAAATCTCGCCAAGTCCATCGCCGAGGCGATGACGCCGCCCGCGGCGCCGTCGCCCTGCGGCCCGGGCGGATCCGACGCGACGATTCGGCCCGTCGAGTCGAGGTGATACGGCTTCGCCAGTTCGGCGGCCAGTGAGGGGGGCAGCGGGAGCCGCCGGTGGATCCGGGCCGAACGGGTCATCCCCGCCGGACCGAAGACGAGCGTTGCAGTCAGATCCGAGAATGACATGCCGGCAACTTCCGCCATCGGGCGCGAGGCCCAGGAATAGGACGGCGGATTGTAGAAGAAGCGGGTGCCCGGCACTCCGTTGGCCGTCATGGAGAGGACCTGCCGCAGCGTGAGGGTCGAGTCCTCGCAGGCGTAGTCGCCGAAGAAGATCCCGCCTGCGCCGCGCACATCGGAACAGAACTCGGCGAATCCCCGGAAGCTCCGCATCGAGCGGTCGAGGTCGAGCAGCCCCTGTTCCGCCAGGCGCAGCGCCACGACCGCGCCGATCGGCTTCGCGACCGAGGCGATGTTGAACGGCGTTTCCGGGGTGACGGGCACGGCGCGTTCGACGTCGGCCATGCCGAACCCGCGCGCGGCAAGGACGGCGGTGTCCCGCAGCACGACGACGGCGAGCCCCGGGATCCCGAGTGCGGTGCGCAGCGAGTCCACCCGGGCCATCAGCTCCGCGGCACGCGCGCGATCGTCGGCCTGCCGAGTCATCACCTGAGTCCGCGGGGTTGGGGTGCACCCACCGAGCAGGAGTCCCAACGCGAGCACGGTGGTGGCCGGGGGGAACGGCTTCATTGAACCGCCTGAGGATCTGAAAAGGGAGCCCGGCCCGGTACTGCCGGATGGGCCGCGGGCGGGGCGCTGAGCAACGGCGGGGGGCGGGAAGCTTATGCCTCACGCCCCGGTGGGAGCTAGTCCCCATCCCCACCTTCGCCCGCGTCAGCCGACCGGTGACAGCGCGCGCAGTCGCGCAGATTCGTAGTGCCCTCCTCGCGGTGCTGCGCGACGGTCCCTGCCGGCGTGTGGGCATGGCAGCCATAGCAGGTGTACTGCTGGTAGCTTGCCGGCGTGGTGTGGCAGGTTCGACAGCTCATGGCGTGATCGCGGTCCAGCACGAAATACTGCTCGTGCTCGAAACTGGCCGGAGTCCACGCCTGCGTTGTGTGGCAGGAGAGGCAGTCGTCGGCGAATGCCGATGAGCTCAGGCGCGAAGCACTCTCCCAGCGGGGCGAGTCCGGGGAGGATCTTGCGCCAGAGATAGGAAGAAGTCGGGTTGCCGTGCAGCAAAACCATCGTCCGTTCCTGGCGCGCCGGGCGCAGGCCTGGCGGGAGAGTGTGGACGTAGGCCATCGGCAGTCCGTGCACCTCCACGAAACTCTTCCGTGCCCGCCAATCGGAGCCCGCTGACGCAAGCCGGAAGGGAAACCGGGCAAGCAGCGGGACGGCTGCGGCCGCGACGAACGCCCTGCGACTGGTCATGCGAACTCTCAGGTTTGGTGGCGCCCCAAGATGGCATTCCGGTCACACGGGAAGCGCCACGAGGGACGAGCCGTGCCCAGGCGGGACGAACCGTGTGGGCCGCAGGAGCTTCTGCACGTCACGATGGGAAATCCCACACCGCCGACGGAGCGCACAATGCATGCACGATGGGGACTGCCATTCCTGGTGGGCGCGGCGATCCTGCCGTGGACTTCCGTCGAAGCGGGCGCGCAGGAACCTTGCCCTCTCCGAGTGCGTTCACGGAATGATTGGGGGCCGTCCTATGAACAACCAGATACGAATTTTCTGCTCAACACCTCCCTGGAGCCCAACGACCCGAGCGTGCGGATCGGCGCAGATGGTATCCACTGGGTCTATCACGGCAAGCTCCTGGCGGTGCGATGGGAGCGTACCTCACTCACCCGGGACGAGCTCGCTCGCTTCATTGCCGCGCACCGCGCCCGGCTGCGGGGTGCACTCCCTGACAGCGTCGCCTCCCGCACCACCTGCGTGTTCAGCTTTCCTATCGCGTTTCGCTGGGAGGCACTCGACTCCGTGGCGTTGATTGTCCGGCGTTGGCCCGGCGTGCTGTCCGCTGAGCCGATGCGGAGCGGCCGGTGGGTCCCGGGTTCGCCGATGGACTCCACTCGGCCCTGACTTCTCCCCTCCCTGAATGCGGCCGATTCCGCCCG
>JANOFA010000383.1:0-3611 GCA_031413355.1 Gemmatimonadota bacterium
CGTAACTCTCTGCTGCTCCTCATGGTGCTGGTGATCGGCGTTGTTACGGTGGCTTATGATATTTCCGGTCGTTTGGGTGTGGCCGACCGGGAGGCCCTGCTCCGATTCGCGATCCACGCCACGGCGGCCCTGAGCGAGAGCCGGCTGCAGCACGACGCCGAGCGCTATGTCGCCGAGGGGCGGCTCGCCTCCGAGGTGGCCGCAGCGCTGGCCGCGGCGGAGGACACGCCGTCGCTGCGCCAGACGATCGTCCGGGAATTCCGTCGCGCGCTGGGGGCCGACGGGGCGCGCCTGGTGGAAACGATTCAGCATCACGTCGCCACCACTGCGGTGGATGGCGAGCTCACCCTCGTGTCGCGTCCGCCCGAGCCGGGGCGCCAGCTGCTCTGCGGCCATGACCTCCTGCCGGGTGAGATCACCCATCGGTGCGTCATTCCCGACAACCAGGGTTTTCTCCTGGTGGCGGGGCTCGGTCAGGTGACGGATCATCCCGGCTGCCTGCAGCTCGTCCGGCTGCGGCAACCGTTCCAGCCCGGCGAAGAAGACCTGCTGCGCCGGCTAGCCGGCATCGCGGAGCTCGCCCTAGTCTCGCGGCTGACGAATATCCGCCTGAGCCAGTACGCCGACCGGATCCGTTCCGTCGCCGAGGTTTCCGCCAGCCTCCATCAATCGTTGCGCCCGGTCGATGCGATGAGCCAGGCTGCCGAGATGCTGCGTCGGGCGCTCGGCGTCGGCACCGTGCGGATCGCTCTGGTCGACGAGGTCTGGCAGGAACTCACCTTTCCGATCAACCGTCGGGGCAGCGAGGTCCGGGATGGGATTCGCCGTCCCCTCGAGCGCGGTCTGCTGGAGGAGGTCTGGCGTACGGGGCGCACCTATTTCTTTCCTCAGAATGCCGGCGAGGAGGCCCTCGGCCTCGGCCTCAGCCTCGATACCCAGCCCCGCTGTTTCGCCGCCGTGCCGCTCCGGCTGCGGGGGACCATCGCGGGCGTCGTCGTCATCGAGGATGAAGCGCACGACAACGCCTTCGAGGTCGAGGACGTTCGTATTCTCGAGATCGTCGCGCAGCAGCTCGGGGTCACGCTGGAGAATCTCGAGAGCCTGGAGGAGGAGCGTCGGCAGCGGATCACTGCGGAGTGGCTGCGCCAGATGGCGCGCACCGCGACCGATCCCGCGGCCCGTCCGGCGCAGATCTTCGAGCTGGCGGCCGATGCAGCATTCCAGGGCATTGGCGGGGCGTGCGCACTGGCCTCGTTCCTTCCTGGCGACGGCACGACCCTCGTGATCACCTCGCGCGGCCCGGTGCAGCGCCGGTGGACCGAGCCGCAACCGATCGACGGTTCGATCGCCGGCTGGATGCTCGACGAGCAGGGCGCCGTGTTCATCTCGGCCAACCTCGCCGAGGATCCCCGGCTGAGCGCGGAGGGGCGGCAGTGCTCCGGGGCGCTGGCCCTGGCCGCGGTGCCGATCTGGTGCGAGAACCGGATCACCGCGGTATTGCAGCTCGCCCGCCCGGTAGGGACGTCGTTTGCGGTCGCGGATGTCGAGCGCCTCGCGCAGATCGCCGACCACGCCGGGGCGGGCTACCAGACCGCGATGGCGGGCGAGGCGCTGCGGAAGAGCGAGGAGCGGTACCGCCGGCTCTTCTCCGCGGCGACCGATGCGATCGTCACCCTCGACCGCACCGGCGTCATCACCTCGTTCAACGAGGCCGCCGAGCGGCTGTGGAACGTGCGGGCGCGGACGGTGGTGGGTGGTCGCTGGGATGTGGTGCTGCCCTTCGATGCGCCCGATGTCGTTGCCGAGCAGGTCGGCCGGGTGCTGGGTGGCGCCTCGTGCGCCTTCGAGGCCGGGCTGCGCCGGCCCGACGGTGAGCGCGGGGTGCTGGCCCTCACGATCTCGCCGCTGGTCGAGGAGGGTCAGACGACGACGGTGCTCTGCATCGTCCGGGACGTGACCGACCAGCGCCGGGTACAGGCCCAGCTGCTCCAGGCGGAAAAGATGTCGGCGATCGGGCAACTGGTCGGCGGCATGGCCCACGAAATCAACAATCCGCTGGCCAGCATCGTGGTCAACATGGAACTGCTCTTGTCGGAGGCAAAGGACGCCGCGCAGCTCGAAACGCTGACCGCTATCAAGGTGGAGACCGATCGGGCCGCGCAGATCGTGCGCAACCTCCTCACCTATGTGCGCGGGCAGGGCTCGGACCGGGCGGTGGTCGACCTGCGTGAGGCTGTCCGCGGCGCCGTCGCGCTCCGGCGCAATCAGCTGCTCAACCAGCAGATCGAGGTGCTGGTCGAGCTGCCGGCGGAGGTGGTGCCGGTGTGGGGCAACACGGTCAACCTGCAACAGGTACTGATGAACCTGCTGGTCAACGCGGAGCACGCCATCCGGGCGCATCGTGGACGCGGGCATGTGTGGATCCGCTTCACCGCGGAGGAGGGGCGCGCCTCCATCGTGGTCGATGATGACGGCCCGGGTGTGCCCCCCGAACTGCTGAACCGGGTGTTCGATCCCTTCTATACCACCAAGCCGGAAGGGGAGGGGACCGGGCTCGGGCTCTCCGTCAGTGCGGGCATTGTCGCTGATCACGACGGCCGGATCACTGCGGCCCAGCGGCCGGGCGGGGGCGCACGCTTTACCGTCGAGCTGCCGATCAGCCACGCTGAGCCGGCGGGCCCCGAGGCCGTCGCCCCCCGCCCGGTGCTGCCGGCGGGGGCGCCGGCCAAGCGGGGACGCATCCTGCTGGTGGACGATGAGCCGGATATTCGCCGCAGCATTTCCAAGTTCCTCACCCGCACCGGATGGGAGGTGGATCTTGCCGATTCGGGCGACGAAGGACTGCGCCAGCTCGCCGGCGCGACCTACTCGGTTGTGCTGTGCGATCTGCGCATGCCCGGCATGAGCGGCCACGAGTTCTACCGTCGGCTGGAGTCGATGGCGTCTCCGGCCATCGCGACGCTCATTTTCATGACCGGCGATGTGCTGAGTCCCGAGGCCTCGCGCTTCCTGCAGGAGGCAGGCAGGCCGGTCTTGTCCAAGCCTTTCGCCCTGAAGGATCTGATGGAAGTGCTGGCGCAGGTGGTACCGGCGTAGGGGAGGGGCGGATCTCCGGCTCCGCCCCTCCCCCAGTCGGCCCCTGCAACGACACCACCCGCGCCGCGATATTGGGGCATGCATCCAGCCCCTATCCTGGTCCTCGTCGCGCCGCAGGACATCGTCAATATCGGCAGCGCGGTACGGATCGCCCGGAACTTCGGCCTGGCCCAGCTCCGCCTCGTCACCCCGGAGGTGTTCGATCCCTGGCGGATCGAGGGGATCGCTCACAACACCGGCGAGTTCATCGAACAGATCACAATTCACGACAGCCTGACCGAGGCGGTCGCCGACTGCACCTGGACGCTGGCCCTGACCGCGCGCGAGCGCGCCGCCAAGCGGACCGTGTATCGGCCGGGTCCGGGGGCCGCAGAACTGATCGCGCGGGCGGAGCAAGGGCGGGTGGCCTACGTGGTGGGCCGGGAGGACAAGGGCCTCACGAACGAGGAACTCGATCAGTGTTCCGCCCTCGTGACGATTCCGACCAACCCCGAGTACAAGTCGCTCAACCTGGC
>JANOFA010000384.1:0-1616 GCA_031413355.1 Gemmatimonadota bacterium
GCCGGTGGCAGGCGGCGGAGCGGAGTTCTGGTTTTCTCTCCCGCTGGCGAGCGGTGAGCGGGAGGCGGCGCGCGCGGTGCCGGCTGTGCCACTGGGGAATCGCGCAGTCCTGGTGCTGGACAACGATCCGGGCACCGAGCTGGTCGTCCGGGCGCTGTTCGAGCCGGCGGGGTACCAGGTGGAGGTGGCGCGGACGGGGGCAGACATCGCGGCACGACTGGCCGCGCGGTCCTGGCGGGTGGTGGTGGTCGAGGGGGGACTATCGGCCGACGGGAAGGCGTTGCTCGCCGATCAGCTCACCCGCCGGGTGGACCAGCGGATCATCATCACGACCGCCGACCCGCTGCTCGCGGCGCGGTGCCGGGCCCGCGGCCTCACGATCGTGTCGCGTCCGTTCCTGCCGCGCGATCTGGTGGAGGTGGCGGGCGACCTCATCGTCCCGGAACGCAACTCGGGTGCTCAGGGCGTCGTCGTCCGATAGTACTCCGTCCCGGAGAGGTTGAGCCGCAGCGCCCGCCCGCTGACGATCTCCCCAAACCTGAGACGCTCCGGCGAGCGGGCGTCCTGTCCCACGCGAAACTCGCCATCCCCGAGCGGCACCAGCGGCTCCTCAGACCCCTCGGGCGTCAGCAGGAGCAGCACTCCCTGCCGGAGTACGACGCGATAATTGCTGTAGTAGGGCAGCTGAGCCCGGTAGTGCCCGGGATAGGCCAGCCAGGACGTTGGCGAGGCAGTACCGGGCAGGGCGGGGCCGGGGCGACGGAACCACCGTCCGCCGCTCACCATCTCGGCGGCGCCATCGGGCAGGAAGCGGAAGCGCATCGGGAATGGTCCCACGGCGGGATGGTCAGCGAAGAACTCGTCGGGCCCGATGCGCACGACGCTGGTCGCCGGGCCGGTGCCTGCGAGGGTGAGTCGGTCACCCGCGGCCACGAGGATCAACCGAGCACCGCCGGTGTCGCTGTAGACGCCGGCATAGCGGCCTGCCTCGGCGATGATCGCGGGATCCGCCGCGATGGGCACCGGCAGCATGGCCTGCCCCCGCCGGGCCCGCACCAGCGCTTCGAGAGCGTATTCCGCCACCCGGCGCGGATTGCCCGGCCCATTCATCATGACGACCACGCCAAGGCCTTCGTCCTGGTCACCGATGATCATGGCACGATAGCCCGGCATCCCGCCGCTGTGCCAGAAGACCGGGTCACCTGCCAGTGTGCCCAGCACCAGTCCATCACCATAAAACGCTTCAGCGCCTAACTCGGGCGCCCGCACCGTGCGCTGCACCATCCGGCTGAAGCTGGCCGGCTGCAGCAGCCGCCCCTGCGGGCCCGCACCCTGTCGCAGCAGCGCCTGCAGCAGGCGCGCGAGATCGGCAGGGGTCGACACGAGATTCGCGTCGCCCGCGGTGTACTCCGACCACGGAACCGGGACGAGAGGCAGACCGGGAAGCGGTGGCCGGTCATCGAAGAAATACTGAAAGCCCGTCGCGGCACGACGGCGCCCTTCCTGGGTAACCGCCGGTGCGCTCTCCGTCATGCCGAGGGGGCGCAGCACCCGCTCGCGCACCACCTCGGCGAAGGGTCGGCCTTCCACCTCCTCGATGATCAGGCTGAGGAGCT
>JANOFA010000385.1:0-4272 GCA_031413355.1 Gemmatimonadota bacterium
CCGTGGACAAATCGCGAACGCCTCGGTCCCGGCGTACCGGGATACCCGGGGCGCGTTGATCTGGGATACGTGTTGTTGACGGCTCACGGCTGGCGGCGCTTCGATGAATCTGCCGGGCTCGGCGCGCGGACCAGCCCGTACTTCTCCGGATGACTGCAGACGATCGCCGCCGCGAGACTCTTGGGAACGTATTCCCGGGTCTCGTCGGGCAGCAGTGTCAGCCGATACAGATGCCAGAAGTCGCGCTTGGACTTCTTGAAACCACCCGGCGTCTGGGCCACTTTACGCAGCACCCGGCGCACCCCGTTCTCCCCCTTGTTGTAGCTCGCCATCGCCAGCATGAACGCGTCCTCCCCAAACTCCGCCAGCAGGCCGGCGAGGTACTTGGCTGCGGCCCGGGTCTGGAGCGGAACATCGGTACGCTGATCGACTGTACCATCTACCCGGAGCCCGAGACTCTGCGCCGTCGTCCGGGTCATCTGCCACATGCCGCGCGCGCCGGCGGAGCTCTTCGCCAACGGATCGAACTGGGATTCGGTCCACGCCACGTACGCCATCACCTCCGGCAACTCGATGGCCTGGAACTCCCGGGTGATCTGGGGCCAGTACTTCAGCTTGCGGCGGTAAATCACCCGCGCCGTCGGGCCGGCCTTTCGCAGTTGCTCGATATGAAAAGCGACCCGCTCCTTGAAGATCGGAGGAACGGCGTAGGTGGCCGCATCGAACTGGCCCAGGATCCGGCGGATATCCCGGTCGAGGTCGTCCCCGCTCTCGATCGCCTCGAGCGCCTTTTCCTTGCTGGTGCGGGCCAGGTCGGCAAGGGTCTTCTCGGCATTCGCGGTCGCCTCACTCAGTTGCCGCTCGAGGGCGTTCAGCCGCTCCGAATCCCGCTCCGCATCCATCTGCAGCTGAATGGCCTGGATCTGCGCGTCGAATCGGCTCTTGGCATCAAGCAGATTGGCGATCTTGCGCTGTTGGGTGAGGATGATCACCCCCATGATCGCGATGATCACCACCGAGATGCCACCGACCACTCCAACGATCTTCACCCAGCGCTTGCGGGTCTGGAGCTTCATGAGGTCGCCCACCTCATGAATCGTCTCGGCCATGACTTCCATCGTCCGGCGCGACTTGGTCCCGCCCGCCTTGACCCGCTCTTCCGCCACCCGTTCCGCGGCCAGCCGCATGATCTCGACCGCCCGGGTCTCGCGGGTCCGGCTGCCCTTGAGCTCCTGCACCATCTGGGCGGCGTCCTTGGCCGGATCGTAGGTCGGATCCAGCACGACGGCGACTTCAGCCTCGGGGCCCTCCAGCCCGCCGAACCGAACCCGGTCGCCACCCCGCAGCGCCGAGTTCTGGACCCGCTCACCATTCACCCAGACCCCGCCCACCTGTCCCAGGTCCAGTACATGGTAGACGTTTTCCTTCAGCACCACCGCGGCATGGTAGCGCCCCACCTCGGGGTCCCGCTCCACGTCGAAGCGCACGTCACAATCCCCGCTCGTCCCCACCCGAAGCGAGCGCTTGTCGTACTCAGCGGAGGTGCCGGCGAGGCTGCCGGAGATGTGATTGAATCGGATCATGGCGGGCCAGAAGTCGGTGAGGAGGTTACCGACGCACCAGCAGGGGCGCCAGAGTGGCCCGCACGCCACAGGGGAGAGGGACTAGTGCCGCACATGGGCCCTGCGGGATTCGAACCCGCGACCGATGGATTATGAGTCCACTGCTCTAACCAACTGAGCTAAGGGCCCGGCCGCCTGCAATCTCGGCCGCTTCCGGGGCTGGAACAAGGGTTCGGGCCGGTTTCTGACCGGTTCAGCCCGGACCGACGAACCCGCTTGCAATCTACCGAATCTGCCTCCATCATCGGCATGACGCTTGCCACCTTGGCGACCGCTTCATCCCCATTTCCACGGTGCAGCCGGTTCCTCTTCACTGCGGAACACCCATGTCCGGCCATCGTACCCTCGCGCGCGCGCTCCCTCTGCTGCTGGTCGCCCTGGCCAGCCTGAACTGCCACCAGGACGACAGCGGCACCAGGGAATCGGCTGGCCGGAACGACGCCCCCGTCCTGCACGATGGCATCACTCCGGCGCGGAGTGTCGGCGCCCAGGCCCTCGGGCAGTGGTCCCCGCCCTTCCCGTGGGTCAACGTCGCGATCCACCTCAGCCTCCTGCCTGACGGGCGGGCGCTGAGCTTCGGCAAGATGAACGGTGGGACACCGCAGATCTGGGATCCGGCCACCGGCGCCTTCACCGCGATGTCGGGCCCGCTGCGGCTCTTCTGCGCCGGCCACCTGCTCATGCCCGATGGTACGCTAATGGTCGCGGGCGGCTACGTCGGGAGCGATCTCGGGGCGCCGGATCTCAACTTCTTCGACTTCCGCACCAATACCTGGACCGCGGGCCCACCGATGGCCGCCGGCCGCTGGTACCCCACCACCACGTCGCTCGCCAATGGTGATGTGCTGGTCCTCGCCGGCTCCGATGAATCGGGAAATACCGTACTCGTCCCCGAGCTCTGGGACGCCGCCAACGCCTCATGGCGCGAGCTGACGACCGCCGCCAGGTCCGTGCCCTACTACCCGCGCACCTTCCTCGCCCCCAACGGCCTGATCTACTACGCCGGCGAACTCAAACAGACGTTCTACATCAATCCGGCCGGCACCGGAACATGGACCTACCTGAATAACCGGGTGGGCGGGGTCCGGACCTACGGCGCAGCGGTCATGTACAAACCGGGGAAGATCCTCTACGTCGGCGGGGGAAACCCGCCGGTCAGGACCGCGGAGACTATCGACCTCAACCTGGCGACGCCGGTGTGGAAGTCCACCAACTCCATGCTCAAGAGCCGGCGCCAGTTCAACACCGTCATCCTCCCCACCGGCCAGGTCCTGGCACTCGGTGGCACCAGCGGCACCGGCTTCAGCAACCCATCCGGGGCGGTGCTGACCACGGAGGTGTGGAGTCCGACCAGCGGCAGGTGGACCACCTGGGCTAGCAATCAGATCCCCCGGATGTACCACTCGACCGCCATCCTCCTGCCTGACGGGCGGGTCCTGCTCACCGGCAGTGGCGATGCCGCGGGGGTCGCGATCCCGAACCAGGAGAATGGAGAGATCTTCGAACCACCCTATCTCTTTGTCGGCCCCCGCCCCGTCATCACCAGCACCCCCGGGATCTGGCCCGGAGGCCAGGCGGTGACCATCGACACCCCCGACGCCGCGATCGTCACCCGGGTCACGCTGGTCAAGCTGCCCTCGACGACGCACAGCCACGACATGAATCAGCGATTCAACGAATTGACGTTCACCCGTGGCACCGGCATGCTCACGCTGACGGTGCCGGCCACTCGCAATACCCTGCCGCCGGGGCAGTACATGGTGTTCCTGCTGAGCAATGCTGGGGTGCCTTCGGTGTCGCGAATCGTGGAGGTGCAGTAGCCGGGGTCCGCCCGGGCGGCCCGACCCCGGGCGGGCCTACTTGGCGGAGTGAGGGCTGTAGGCCAGCACCCGCTCATACACGGCCACATGCCGCTCGGCCATGAGCTGGCGGGTGAAGAACTTGTCGACCCGCAGACGGCCGGCGTCGCCCATTTTTTCGCGCAGGAAGGGATCGCGCGCCAGCGTATCGAGGGCGTCCGCGAGGGACCGGACATCGTGTACCGGTACCTCCAGCCCAGTTTCACCGGGAACATTTACTTCCCGCACGCCGGTCGGCACCGCCGAAGTGATCACCGGTCGGCTCGCCGCCATCGCCTCCAGCACAACCAGCCCGAACATCTCCTCCACCGATACTGAGGGCAGCACGAGGAAGTCCGCTTCCGCCATCCTGCGGGGCAGATCATCGTCCGGATACTCGCCGAAGAACCGCACTCGATCGGTCAGGGCGAGTGCCTGAGTCAGGGTCTTGAGGCGGGGCCCCTCTGGTCCAGCGCCGACAATATCCAGCCGCAGGTCAGGGACGCGCTCCAGTGCGCGCAGCAGCACGTCGATGCCCTTGTACCGCGCCAACCGGCCGATGAACAACGCCTTGGGCGCAGCATCGAGCGGACGACGCGGGACATCGGCCCAGCGCTCCGCGTCAATCCCGAACGGGATGACCTCGGTCTTGTGCTCGAAGCCATCCAGTTCATTCGAGAGGGCGAGGTGGGCGCGGCTCGGCACCACGATCGCGGCCGCGCGGCGAAGCACCGCGCGAGCGAGCAGCGCGTATCCCGGACGCCGGCGGCTGTCCTGGTGCTGGGTGACCACCAGTGGCGTCCGCCGGCTGC
>JANOFA010000386.1:0-2189 GCA_031413355.1 Gemmatimonadota bacterium
GGTCGCACATCCCGCGCTCACCCACGCGACACTCGCCACCAGTCTTGCGGACCTTTCCCGTCACCTGAGCACTGCCCCGGCCACACCGGTGCTGCTCGTCCACGGCACCGACTCGACCGAAACCCTCACCGCCATCGCCACACTGATCAGGGCCGCGCCGGCCGCTGCCATCGTGCTCCTGATTGAGCCATCGGCGGTGGAGCTGGAGCTGGCGGCGCTGGAGCGGGGCGCGGCAGAGTGCCTGAGTCGCACGGCACTGGATAGCGGCCAGTTGTCACGAGTTGTGGCGCGCGCCTGCGCCCGGCACCGGGGTGCGCTAGGCGCGCCACCGCCCGCCACGGCGAGCACCGATCCCGCGTGGCACCAGCTCGGCGAACATGATGCGCCCTTCAGGGAGCTGGCCGACACCATCCCGGTGCTGCTCTGGGTGGACGACGCGAACCACGAGCTGATCTACCAGAACCAGACCGCCGACGAATTTTCCGGCCGCACCGTGGCCGATCATCACGGTCGCCACTGGTTCGCCGACATTCATCCTGAGGATGTGGCAGGGCTGGAGGCATGCTATGCCCACACCATCGCGCAGCCCTCGCCATACCAGCACACCCATCGTCTCCGCCGGGCCGACGGGACCTACCGCCGCGTGCTCGAGATCGGCATCCCGCGGTTTCTCGAAGGCAACAAGCTCGGCGGTTTTCTCGGGGTGGACGTCGATATCACCGAGCTGATGGAGACATCGACGAAGCTGCAGGATGCGGAGGAGCGCTACCAGTCGCTGATCGCCGCGCTGCAGGAAGGGGTCACGCTGCACGAGACGGAGCGAGGCCTGGTCTACGCCAACGAGGCGGCGCAGCGGATCCTCGGATTGACACTCGATCAGTTGATGGGTCGCTCGCTCATCGATCCGCGCTGGAGCATCATCCGCCCGGACGGCTCGCCCTTCCCGGCCGAAGAACTGCCCGCCGCGATCACCCTCCGCACCGGTCAGCCGTTCGAAGGCGTACCGATGGGCGTGCACCGGCCGGACGGCACCATGCGATGGCTCACGGTCAGCACCCAGCCGCTGCGTCATCCCGGCCAGCCGGCTCCCTATGCGGTGGTGGTGTCGTTCGCGGATGTCACCGCCGAACGGAGCAGCCTGCTGGCGCTCCGCACCAGCGAACAGCGGTACCGGACATTCATCGAGCAGAGTTCGGAAGGGATCTGGCGCTACGAATTCACCGAGCCGGTCCCGATAGCGCTACCGGTCCTGGAGCAGATTCAGGCCTGGGCGGTGTCCTGCTGCACGCCAGATCAGCGTTGGTCGCTATCGTCACGCTGCCGCTGGGTATCCTGATTGCCCTGGCCGTCATGCGCCTGCAGGGCATCAGCGCCAACATCATGTCGCTGGGTGGCATTGCGATTGCCATCGGCGCCATGGTCGACGCGTCGGTGGTGATGATCGAGAACGCCCACAAGAAGCTCGAGGCCTGGCGGCACGCGCACGCTGATGCCGAGCCCGATGAGGCCGGGCGCCTGCGGCTTGTCGGCGAGGCGGCGATTGAGGTCGGCCCGGCGCTGTTCTTTGCCCTGCTGATCATCACGCTGTCGTTCCTGCCGATCTTTGCGCTCGAAGGGCAGGAGGGCCGTATTTTTGCCCCGCTGGCTTACACGAAGACCTACGCAATGGCCGCTGCTGCTGCGTTGTCCGTCACCCTGATTCCGGTGCTGATGGTCAGCCTGATCCGCGGCCGGATCCGCGACGAACTGGCCAATCCGCTCAACCGCTGGCTCATCAGGGGCTATCGGCCCGTGCTCGAGGCAGTGCTGAAACATCCTGCCAGAGTGCTCATCGGGGCCGCTGTGGCGCTGGCGATCACGGTGTGGCCCGCATCCCGGCTGGGCAGCGAATTCATGCCACCGCTGGACGAAGGTGACCTGCTCTACATGCCCACGGCGCTGCCGGGCCTGTCCGCGGGCAAGGCGGCAGAAATCCTGCAACAGACGGACCGGATCATCCGGCAATTTCCCGAGGTGCAGCGGGTCTTCGGAATCATTGGCCGCGCGGACACGGCCACCGATCCCGCACCCCTGGAGATGATCGACACGACCGTGCAACTTAAGCCGCGCAGCGAGTGGCGGGAGGGCATGACGCCGGAACGGCTGGTCGAGGAGATGGACGCCGCCCTGCAGATTCCCGGCCTGGCCAA
>JANOFA010000387.1:0-4997 GCA_031413355.1 Gemmatimonadota bacterium
CGCTCCTCAGAATGACAGCATGCTATGCTGACGGCTCATCGCTGACGGTTGACGGCTCCTCCTCCACCGCTTCCACCGCTTCCGGTGGATCATTCAGGCGCCGATCGCGACGACGCCCCTCTTCGTACCATTTCCGCGTCACCTCGCCGGCCAGCTGCCGGTTCCCCAGCCCGAAGGCCAGTGCGGCGGCGAGCGCGATGGACCCGAGAATCAGGGTGAAGGCCGAGGTGACGATCTCCTCGCTGACCCCCACCTGCTGCAGCGCCATGAAGCCGGCGATCAGCACCATCGTGCCTTTGGTGAGCTTGGCGACGGTTCCCACTCCCTCTACGCCACCCGCCGAGGCGACAATCAGGGCCCGGACAAACTCGCCGATGATCATGCCGAGGATGACGATCACCGTGCCGGAGATGAGCGTGGGGATGAAAGCCAGCATGCGGCTGAACATCTCGCGCACATTCTCGAGGCCGAGGGCCGAGCTGGCCAGCAGCACGACGACCAGCATCGTCAGCCAGAAGCCGAGCTTGCTGACGGCCCGCACCGGGTCGAGGCGCACCCGACTGGCCGCCTCCGTGAGGCCACCGGCGTCGGCGAGGCGGCGGAACTGGATCCGCTGCAGAGTGCGGGCGATCCAGCGTTGCAACTGGCGCGCCACGAAATAGCCGGCCAGCATGATCAGCGCCGCGGCGATCAGGCCCGGCAGGACGTCCATCAGCTCGCTCCAGCCGATCATCAGTCGATCCAGCATTTCGTTCATGCCCTCACCTCGATGACGACCTTTCCAAGTTGCGCGCCGGACGCGAGCCGCCGGTATGCCTCCACCGCCCGAGTCAGCGGCACGACCATGTCCACCTCGGGCCACAGCTCGCCGCGCGCCGCCAGCGCGGTGATGGCCCGGAACTCCGCGTCGCTGCCCATGGTGGAGCCGAGCAGCGACCACTGATACCAGAACAGCTTGCGGACATCGGTGGTCACCATTGGCCCCGTGGTCCCGCCGCAGGTCACCAGTCGCCCGCCGCGCGCCAGGCAGCGGAGCGAGCGGTCCCACGTCGCCGCGCCCGCGGTGTCGACCACGACATCCACGCCCCGTCGCTCCGTCAGCGCCCGGATCTCCCGGGGAACATCGGCGGTGGCGTGGTTCAGCGTGCCATCCGCGCCGAGGGCACGGGCCCGCTCCAGTTTCCACTCCGCCGAGCTGGTGACGATTGTCCGCGCGCCCAGCAGCCGGGCGATTCTCAGCGCGGCCTGCGCCACGCCGCCGCCGATGCCCCAGATCAGAATCGTCTCGCCGGGCTGCAGCCGCGCGCGGGTCACCAGCATCCGCCAGGCGGTCAGGGTGGCGAGGGGAAAGGCGGCGGCCTGCGTGAAGCTCATCGATTCCGGGATTAGCGCCAGGTTCCGCGAGGGGACCACAACATACTCGGCCATCGTGCCGGGGAGGTGCTCCCCGAGGACCCGGAAGCCGGGGCAGAGTGGCTGGTCACCGGCGACACACCATTCGCAATGTCCGCAGGCCAGTCCGGGATTGATCATGACCCGATCACCGGGATCGAAGTCGCGCACCGTTGGGCCAGCGGCTTCCACCACACCGGCGCCGTCCGCGCCCACGATCAGCGGGAAGGTCGGCGCGACGCCGGGCAATCCATCGATGACGAAGAGATCGAGCCGATTCAGCGCAGCCGCATGGAGCCGGACGAGAACGTCGTCCGGCCCGCGCGGGCCGGGCGCCGGCATGTCCTGCAGCACCAGGTGGTCCAGGCCACCGGTTGCCGTGAGTGTCAGCGCATTCAAAACGCGGGGCTCGTGATCCGTTCGCCGGGGAGGAGGCGTACCGACGTCTCCGCGCCGCTGGAGAGCAGGCGCCACTGCAATGTAAACTCCGGTACCGGCCGGTTGTTATCGGCGGGGCGACTGGCCACCCAGGCCAGGCGGGAACCGTCCGGCGCGACGGCGACGTCCTGCAGCGCGAGCTCGCTGGACAGAAGCGGGGCCGAGGGCGCACCGGGGCTTGCCTGACGCAGGATGAGGTCCGGGTCTTTTCGCTCCCGGCGCGGCAGCACCCAACCGAGCTCGCCCCCCGAGAGAAAGACCGGGCGCAGCTCGCGGCGGTCGGGAGTTCGCGTCACTGGATTGAGGGGGCCACCAGAGATCGCAACGGTGTAGATGTCGGATTGTTCATCGCGCTTGCCGGGATACCCGGTGAATGCCACCCGTCGTCCATCGGGAGAGATGGTCGGTTCCTCCGCGCCGCCCGGAAGCGTGGTGAGGGCGCGGGCGCCGCTCCCATCCGCGGCCATGACATGCAGCTGGCGGACGCCGGTCGTCGACGAGACGAAGACCAGCTGCGTGCCATCCGGGGTCCAGACCGGCTGGAGGTCGAAGCCGGGGTCGGTGGTGAGCCGGACGGCATTCCGGCCGTCCGCGTCGGCGATGAATATGTCGTAATTGCCGGCGCCGTCGCGATCGGAGGCAAAGGCGAGCCGGGTACGATCGGGTGAATAGACCGCGTCGAGCGCATTCGTGGCCGCATCGACGATGATCGGGATGAAGCTCTCCGGCGCCGTCACAAGGAGGGCGTAGACTCCGAAGCGACCTCCGCGGGTCGAGGCCACCAGCAGATCGCCGGTGACGAGGATAGTCACTTCGGCGGGGACGCCACCTGGGGCCTGGGCGGTAATCGTCGCCCGGCCAGGGGCCATGGCGCGCACGGTGCCATCGGCAGTCACCCGCGCGACACCGGCATTGCTGGTGACCCAGGCGAGCCCCGTCGCCGGCGCGACCGGACGGCCCTGATCATCGACCAGCTGGGGCGAGAAACTGGTGGTATCGCCGGGACGCAGTGCCACCCGGGAGCGCCCGAGGGAGATGGCGCCTGGCAGCACTTCGACGGTCCACGACTTGGGCAGGAAGCCACGTGCCGTGAAGCTCAGCGTCGTCAACCCCGGCTTGAGTGCCGTCAGCTGGCCGCTCGACAGATCAAAGCTGGCAATCGTCGTGTCGCCCACGCTCCAAGTCAGGTCCACCCCCTCGACCGGCAGCGAGTCCGCCGTCTGCGGAAGTAGCGTGAACTCCCGGCTGGAGCGGAGCGGCATGCGGACCGGTTCGCTGAGGCGCGGCGCGGTGAGAAACCGCGCGACCCGCTGATGCACCACGACCGAGACATAGCGCTGCTGCAGGTATCCCTCGGCGACCACCTCGGCCCGACCCGGCGCGAGGGCCTGCACGATTCCATCCGGACCGACCGCCAGCACCGAGGGATCGCTGACACTCCACCGCAGGTCGTCGCCCCGCAGTCGCCGTCCACCCTGGGTGGCGACGGTGGCGCGCAGCGTGTCGGCATCCTGGGGTGAGAGCACCACGGTGGTCTCGTCCAGGGTCCATTCGGCGAGCGACACCGTCACCGGAATGGTGAGACTGGTCCCGCCCGGTGCGATGGCCTGGACCACACCCGTGCCCGTGGCCTGCGCAGTAATGACTCCAGTCGAATCGTTCACGGTGACGACATCGGGACGCAGGGACTTCCAGACCAGGTGCACGGGACCCGTCACCGCCGTGCCGTCCACCTTGAGCGCACGCAGATTCACTCGACCACGCTCGGTCGGCAAGAGGGCGAGTCTGGCCGGCTCAGCGACGAGCAGCGCCACCTCGTTGAGCGGCGCGGCCATCAGGGTGGGACTGGCGATAGCGGCGGGAGCGGCAGCGATAGCAGCGGGAGCGGCAGCGATAGCAGCGGGAGCGGCAGCGATAGCAGCGGGAGCGACCGCGCCCCCGGTGACGATGACGAGCACCGAGCGGCTCTTGCGGCCGGCTTCCACCACGAGCTGAGTCCGACCGGCACGACCAGCGGTGATCGTCCCGTTCGATGCGACGCGGGCGACCAGTGAGTCGGCGGTTCGATAGCTGATGGCGACTACCGCGTTCCCCGCGTCGTCAAACGCCTGCACCCCAAGGCCCTGACGCTTGCCGGCTTCAAGACGAACCGTGTCGGGGGAGACATAGAGTTCGGTGACTGTCTGGGCGGCCAGGGCGGGTGCGCCGGCGCCGAGGAGAACGGTGACCAGAATGGCCTGCTGCAGGGGCTGCCGCATGAGTCGCGATCGTCAGGAGATGACGGTCACGATGAGCAAGGGACGGACCACCGGATATTGCTGGTTAACTCATTCCGGCACAGAGTTTTAGGTGTGCTGGAGATGACCAGAAGATCGGGCGGGGCAACAAGCCGCCACGCCGGTCGCGGAATGCCTCTTGAGCCGGTTGGGGGGCGGCGGGTGGTCAGTGGAACTCCCGCGGGACCGATTCCCGCCACTCGCGCACCCGCACTGCCCGGCCGGCGCTGGAGAGCTTTCGCCGCACCAGGACGTGGAACGCTGTCGAGTCGGCCTGAATCTCGATGGTCGTCTCGAGCAGCAGGTCCCGGCCCGGCGGCCGGATGCGGTGGGTCTCGAAACCGTCGAAGCGGGCGTGGGCCGGATCGTGGGTGGCGACGGTGTACCGCTCGCGCTCGTCGTTATCGATCCGCATTCTCCCGATCCGCTGGGCGTAGATGGCGCGCCACTCCATGGTTGTCGTACCGCTGTGGGGCTCGAAGGTGATCCGCTCGACCGGTTCGGGGCTGTCGAGCCAGGTCACGTCGGGCCGCTCGCTGCGCGGCTCGGGCGCGGGCAGGCGCGGTGCGGCGTAGGCGCTCGAGTCGGGAACGACCGGGAGCTGCAGCACGGACGCCTCCGCGCCTAACACCACCGTCGACACCATCGGGTAGGGTGTCGGCCAGATCATGGGGAACTGCGCGTTGGAAAGCGCGAGCCGGATGCGGTGTCCCGGCCGATACACCCACGTGGTGAAATGGAGATCCCAATCGAGATCGAGGGTGTCGCCTGGCGTGAGGCGCGCGGGGTCGGTGCTCGAGCGGGCCTGGGTGGCGTTGAGCACACCGCCAGCGACGAGCGACACCTCTCCGGTCGGGGCGACGTCTTCCAGCCGGGCGGTCCAGTTGGCCA
>JANOFA010000388.1:0-1512 GCA_031413355.1 Gemmatimonadota bacterium
ACCGGCGCACCTCGGCGGTGGCATTGGCTCGCTCATGCCCGACCCGATCCACCAGGAAGTCGATCGCCTCCGGCGGCGTCATCTGGCCCAGGTGGAACTTGAGGGAGAAGATGATCCGTGCCGCCCGGTGCATCCGCCAGAACAGCATGCCGATGCGGTCCTCCGGTGAGCTGGGAAACCCCCGGTCGTACAGCATCATCTCCATGTAGACCGCCCAGCCCTCGGTCCAGAACGGCGTCGAGAAGAGCTGGCGGTGCGGCTGGTAGCGCTGATTGAGGAAACCCTGCAGGTGGTGACCGGGAATCAGCTCGTGGTGCACCGTCGCGCGGGCAAAGTGGACGTTGTTGCCCCGCAGCGTCATGCGCTTGTCTGCATCCGCCATCTGATCGGTCGGAAAGGCGACCATGATGTCGTCGCCACCGAGGAAGAAGGGGTTCACCTTCTGCTCCTCGGCGGAGAGCATGATGAGCCGCCAGTCATCGCGCGCGAGCGGCGGGACCGTCACCATGTTCTCCCGCTCCACGAAGTCCGCCGACTCATCCGCCAGCCGCTTGACCAGCCCCGGCTGATCCCCCGGTGCGGCGTAGTCCTGCTTCACCTTTTCCAGTGCCGCCTTCCAGTCGTCGCCCAGTCCCATCTCGCGGGCGGCCTTTTTCATTTCCTTCTCGCACCAGGCCAGCTCGCGCTCGCCGATCGCCAGCAATTCCTCCGGCGTATAGTCGATCATCTCGAAGCCGATATCCCGCACCAGCGCGTCGCGGCCGAGCGGATCGCCGATGATCGGCGCATCGGCGCCGGAAACGACACCGACGATCTTCTCCTTCAGCACCTTTCCGTAGTCGGCCAGCGCGGAATCGGCTCGGTACCACGGGGCATCGATCCACCAGCTGAGCCGGGGATCGTAGCCGGTGTAGTGATTCCTCCACTGGGTGAGCGTCGCGCGACTGGCGTCGAGGATCTGGGCCGCGCGTGCACCCAGGATGGGGAGGGGCCGGGCCTTCGTGGTATCCGCCGACGACACTGCCTTGCCGAGGGATTCGGCCTGGGCCGCGATACGTGCAAGGCTGCGGGCGGCATCCTCGGGGACGACACTATCGATGCGCTCGCGCGACTCGGCGAGCGTCCGGATGGCCGGCAGGAAAGGCAGCAGCGGCGCTATCTCCCGCTGCCGAGTGTCCTCAAGCGCCAACAGATCCAGCCGGTGTTGCAGCGCCTGGCGGAGGAGGAGGTAGTCCACCCGTGCTTCGGGGGAGAGGCGTTCGAACGGCTGGGCCACAAGTCGGGCCTGCCAGCCCCGGTAGAACTGCGACAACACTTCCTGCCGGACGCGGGACCCCTCGAGCCGATAGCGATGAGTGAGCGAGTTTTCATCGAGCGCGAAACGCTCGATCAGCGAGCGGAGTTCGCTGGCTGGCGGAGCGGAGTCCGCCGCCCGCGGGGCCGCATACCCTGCGCCGTCCCGCACCGGCCCCGCCTCCTGTTGCGCCATTAGCGCCGACGGCGCCAGCAGGA
>JANOFA010000389.1:0-1731 GCA_031413355.1 Gemmatimonadota bacterium
TGCAGGTCGGCGGTGACCTCCGCGGCCCGCGCGGCACTCCGATCGAACGCGGCCCGGATCCGGCCGCCAAAGGCGATGGACCAGCCGCCCTTCCCGAAGACGACGCGGCCCTCCCGACTCACCCGGTAGTAGTCCACCATCGTCTGCGAATCTGTGATCGACAGATCCCGCTGCCACCCCAGCCGATCGAGCTCCTCCGGTATGGGGGCGGTGGCAACGAGGTCGCTCGAAATCACCGCAAGCGACATCCACAGCTCCCGCAGGCTCGCGGCCCACGCATTGGTGGCGATCACCAGACGCTCGGCGCGGACGGTGCCGCCGTCGGTGGTGAGGCCAACCGGGCGGCCGCGGGTGAAGCGGCGGACCTGGGTATGCTCGAAGATCCGCACCCCGCGTGCGAGGGCTACGCGCCGGAGGCCGCGCGCGAGGGCCGCCGGCTGGACGATCGCCGCCCTGGTCTCCAGCACTCCAGCCAGGTGGACCGCCGAGCCGCTCCGGGCCGCGACCTCATGCGGATCGAGTGCGGCGTAGGGGTGCACACCAGCGCGATCGCAGATCCGGACGACGGCGTCCCAGGCGCCGAGCTGGGTGCGACTGGTCGCGGTCCAGAGCCAGCCGCCCCGGCGGAAGTCGGCGTCGAACTGGTGGGTCGTACAGAACGTACCGATCTCGGTGATCGCATCTTCGGATGCCTGACACAACCGCACCGCCTCGGCGTCGCCCACCAGCGCGGCGAGGGTCGACAGCTTGGGCCACCAGGTGAGGACAAAGCCGCCGTTCCGACCCGATGCGCCGCCGCCGCAGATGTCCTGCTCCAGGACGACCACGTCACAGGCCGGTTCGAGCTCCTTGATCCGGAGCGCGGTCCAGAGGCCGACGTAGCCCCCGCCGACAATGGCCACGTCGGCCCGCAGCTCGCCGGTGAGGTGCGGGGCATCCGGGGCATCGCCCGCCACCTGCTCGAGCCAGAGCGAGCGGTGGGGCGATTGGGGGCGCGATGGCATGGGTGCCTTTGGCGTCGTGGAACGGGGATCCCGCAGTGTAGTGGGCGAGTCTCCGCCTGTCAGGGTGGGGGCGGGAACGCATTCCGTCGGCAGCGTCCGGGACGAGGGATAAGTTTCGCGCTCGAGGAGGTTGCGCGCCTCCGCCGCTGCCCACCAATGATCCCGCGAAGCGACGCCTGTTCGCCAGGCATCCAGAGTGGACTGCATCGACGTGGGTGTCGGCACCTCGCGCTTCTGGATCTTCAGCATCGCCGATGTGGCGATCACGGCGGGCGGGCGCGCTGCTGCTCGCCCTGACGCTGTTCCACGAGGGCAATCGTGGCGGCGCAGGTTTCCAATGATTGAACTCGGCGCCACCGGTCACGTGTTTCAGGTGGGGCCAGTCGTCGGGCGACAGTACCGGGACGTCCTCGAGTCCCGCCCACCCGACCCCGGCCCCGCGGCCCAGCCCGCCTGATCGAGTTCGGTGGTGAGGGCTCGCCATTCGGCTGGGTACACATTGGAGGCAAAGAGCCAGGTGCATCGCGCCGTGAGGGCCTCGATTCTTCGTCGCTCGGCGACGGCCCAGCGAGGCTCCACGTCACCACGTAAAACGCTCGGATTATATTGGGCAAGTATTTGAATGTAAAGCTGATAACCCATAATTATTCATGCTGGCGCGAGGAGCGGCTGGTCTCTCTCGTTTATTTGGTCTGTTTGGTTGAACTAACCTAACCAGATGAACAAA
>JANOFA010000390.1:0-4227 GCA_031413355.1 Gemmatimonadota bacterium
CGGGAGAGGCGCCGGGAATCTCGGGCAAACGGAACGACACGCCGAGGCTGGCCGCGAGCTCGCGCGCGACGCCCTTGTGACCCAGCAGGTCGGGACGATTGGGCGTCACATCCAGCACGAAGCGATCGTCGGCGACGGGGAGCGCGTCCAGCAGCGGCGCACCGGGTACGACATCAGTATCGAGTTCGAGGATGCCGTCGTGTTCCTGCCCGAGGCCGAGTTCGCGGGCGGAGCAGAGCATGCCCTCGGAGGTCTCACCCCGGATCTTCCGGCGCTCGAGGATCAGCCCTCCGGGCAGCGTCGTGCCCACCCGCGCAAAGGGATACTTCTTTCCCGCCGTCACGTTCGGGGCGCCGCAAACGACATGCTGCACCGTGCCGCTGCCATCGTTCACGTCGCACAGCCGCAGGCGGTCGGCGTTGGGATGCGGCCGCACCGATTCCACCAGGCCGATGACGACGCGTTCCAGCCCGGGATGCAGCGGCTCGACGGCATCGACTCCGGCACCCAGCATCACCAGGCGGCGTGCGACATCCTGCGCGTCGTGGCGGCGCTGAAGGAACGCTTCGAGCCAGCGGCGGGAGATGTTCATGAGCGGACAGACGGACGGGTGGACGGACGGGCGGACGGACGGGCGGACGGACCGACGGGCGGACGGACCGACGGGCGGGCGCCGGACTCGGGGAGTTCCCGCGTGGTAGTCACAGGGGAGCTCATTTCTGACCGCCCGACCGTCCGACCGTCTGACCCACTGACCGGCCGACCGTCTGACCGTCGGTGAACTGCCCCAGGAACCGCATGTCGCCCTCATAGAACAGCCGGATATCGCTGACGCCATGGCGGTTCATCGCGATCCGCTGCGGCCCCATGCCGAAGGCAAATCCGGCGTAGCGCTCCGGATCGATCCCACAGCTGGTCAGCACGTTGGGATGCACCATGCCGGCGCCGAGAATTTCCATCCAGCCTGAACCCTTGCAGGCGGGACAGCCCTTCCCACCGCACACACCGCAGCTCACGTCCATTTCGGCCGAGGGCTCGGTGAAGGGGAAGAAGGAGGGCCGGAAGCGGGTCGCGACGCTGGTGCCGAAGAACTCGCGGGCGAAGTGGATCAGCGTCGCCTTGAGATCGACGAACGAGATCCCCTCATCGATGGCGAGCCCCTCGATCTGGGCGAACACCGGCGCGTGCGAGGCGTCGAAGGTGTCCTTGCGATAGACCCACCCCGGTACCACGACGCGGATCGGCGGCGGGTCCTGCAGCATCACCCTCACCTGCACCGGCGAGGTGTGGGTGCGGAGGAGGAGCCGGCCCTCATCGCGGGTGCGACGGTCGGGCCGGTCCCGCCGCTCATGCTCCTCGCTGATCCCCGAACTCCGGTTGCCGCGCCGGTCCACCGCCGCGCGCCGATCGGAGACATCGAGGTAGAGCGTATCGTGCATGTCCATCGCCGGGTGATCCGGCGGGAAGTTGAGGGCCCCGAAGTTGTACCACTCGCTCTCCACCTCGGGGCCGGTGGCGCGGGCAAATCCCAGCCCGTGGAAGATCCCGACGATCTCCTCGACCACGCGGGTGGTCGGGTGGATTCCGCCGATCCACCGCGGCCGGCCCGGCATGGTGAGGTCGATGACCCGTGCCTCGGCGGCGGCACCTGCGGAGGCTATCGCGGCGCGGCGCGCGGCGACGGCAGCCTCCAGTTCCTGCTTGAGGGTGTTGGCGGCCGCACCGATGGCGCGCTTCTGCTCGGGGGCGAGCGCGGGCAGCTGCTTGAGAATCTCGGTCAGGGCGCCCTGCTTGCGGCCCAGCAGACGCACCTCCGCCGCCTCGAGGGCACGAAGATCCAGGGCAGCGAGCCCGGCGATTTCCTGCCGGAGCGCGTCGAGCTGCTGCATCAGTGCGTCAGCGGCGTCGGCCATGAGGCGAGATCAGGCGTGAAGGGGCGACAGACAGCGGGTGCCAGCGCACGCTGCACCCAGAAGCAACAGAGGCCGGGCCCGAGGTCCCGTGTGGCACCCGAACCCGGCCCCTGCACGACGATCCGGACCAGCTAGATCGCGGCCTTGGCCAGCTCGGCAATCTTGCCGAACGCCGCGATGTCCTTCACCGCGAGGTCCGCCAGCACCTTCCGGTTGATATCGACGCCGGCCTTCTTCAGGGCCGCCATCAGCACGCTGTAGCTGAAGCCGTGCATCCGCGCGGCCGCATTGATGCGCGTGATCCAGAGCCGGCGGAAATCGCCCTTCTTCTTGCGGCGATCGCGGTAGGCGTACTGCATGCCTCGCTCGACGGTTTCCTTGGCTGGCCGGTACAACTTGCTGCGGGCGCCACGGGCACCCTTGGCCGCCTGCATGATCTTCTTCTTGCGGGCGTGGTGCGCGACGTTGCTTTTGACGCGAGGCATGGCAGTCTCCTTACGCCTGAAGCAGGCGGCTGACCCGGGGGAAATCGGCGGAAGAAACCAGGGCGCTCTTCTTGAGCCGGTTCTTCCGCTTGCGGGTCTTCTTGGTCAGAATGTGGCTGTGGTTGGCGTGGCCCCGCTTCAGCTGACCGGTGCCGGTCCGCTTGAAGCGCTTCATTGCCGCGCGCTTGGTCTTCATCTTGGGCATCGTGCTCTCCGTGGTCGGGTGCCACGAGGGCGACCCATGCGTTACAACAAACTGCTCTTCGACGTCCGACGTTTGGCCGACCCGGTGGGTCGCCCCTGCCCTGCCCCGGCGATCGGGCGACCCGGTGGGTCGCCCCTACGCGGTCATTTCGGGCCCAGCACCATCACCATGTTGCGGCCCTCGAGCTTGGCGTCCTGCTCGATCTTGCCGATATCCTGCAGCCCGGCGAAGAACCGGTCCAGCACCGCCCGGCCGAGCTCCACGTGGGCCAGCTGCCGGCCGCGATACATCATGGTCACCTTGACCTTGTTGCCATCCACCAGGAACTCGCGGGCGTGCCGGCTCTTGAACTCGAAGTCATGCTCCTCGATGCCGGGCCGCACCTTGATCTCCTTCAGGTGGATCACGTGCTGCTTCTTCTTGGCCGCGCGCGCGGCCTTCGCTTCCTCGAACTTGTACTTCCCGTAGTCCATGATCTTGACCACGGGGGGACGGGCCATCGCGGCGACCTCGACCAGGTCGAGACCTTTTTCCTGGGCGATCGCCAGCGCGTCGTCGACCGCCAGCACTCCCAGCTGCTCCCCATCAGGCCCGATGACGCGGACGGGACTGATCCGGATCTGGCGATTGATGCGCGTGCGCCGTTCCCGCTCGTTCGTGGACAGTGCGACACTCCCGCGAAAAATGAAAAACCGGACACCCGGGATCCCCTGGGTGTCCGGCAATAGAGGACAGCAGCGCCGCCGCGCTCCTGCCAAACAGCTCTCTGATGCTGGACCCGGTTGCACCGGCCAAGCCGGGCTGGGGGTGGGGGACCAGAGTCCCCGCTTCAATTCGGGCGTAAACCTAGCCTTGGCAGGCCGTTCGGGTCAACTGGGGGTGAGAGGGGGCAGCTAGCAGGTGGCAGGTGGCAGGCGCGAGGCGCGAGGCGCGAGGCGAACTGCCTAGGAAGGCGCCCGGAAGAGCCTGGCCAGCTCCAGCTCGAACGGGACCGAGGCTCCCACCGGGTGCCAGGCCAGACGGTCGCGTCGGATGAGTGGCGTCTGGGTGGTCGGGGTCCACTCCTCGACCTGTTCCCCTTCCCCATCCACCACCCAGTAGAGCGGGATCCCCTGCCGCTGGAACTCGACCCGCTTGGTGAACCGGTCGAACCGACGCGAGGAGGGGCTCAACACCTCAACGACAAGCAGGAGGTGGCGGACCTGCTTCCATTCCAGGGTCGCCATCTCGTGGGGCGGCACCACGAAGACGACAAAGATTCCTTAAGTTCCGGTTTTTGGGCCACCGCGCCGATAACCTGTCTGATCTCGAGCTATAATTTGTATCGCCTCATCGGCGATCGTTAGAAGGCACCGCCCTTCTGATCTCGAGAAAGACGCGCGATCTTAGGAGCCTAAATGTCCAATTCATCAGTTTCTGATACCATCGTTCACGCCGTTAAATTTGGCCGAACAGCACCGACAATTCCCGTTACCGAATTGGCACGATCAATTCGCTTTTACATCGACGTGCTTGGAATGAAAAAAGTTTTCGAAAACGGAAGCCCGGCGGGCTTCGCGATTTTGATTCGCGACGAAGCTGAAATCCATCAGACGCTCGCAAAAAGCCACGTCGCGACCGATCG
>JANOFA010000391.1:0-6636 GCA_031413355.1 Gemmatimonadota bacterium
CGGGAATTCGCAGCCACCGCGTAGTACCGCGGCGCGTGCGTCCAGCCACCCAGTTCGATCAGCACACCGGGCCGATCGACATGATGGCCGGCCAGGCGCAGCGCCCCGGCACTCGATCCGGCCCCCGGGCCAGATTCCGCCGCGCCAGCGCTATGCATAAACCATTTCCGATATTCACTCCGCACGGCAATCGCGAGGTCCCTTCGCGAGGGGGCGAGGCTGCATAATTTCATTTTTCGGGACGTCTCGCGGGTGCGAAAGCACGGGTCGGGACCGCGAGACGACAGAACGGCACTGCGGGGGACGTCTCGGGAGCTGGAGGGCGTAACTCGCTGGCTTTTCAGGCCTTCACGCAGGTGTGAGAGGACGTATCGCGACCCGAAGGTCGCTCCTCGTGGCCTGAAGGCGACGTATCGCGGGCGCGAGATGACCTCTCGCGGATCGAAGGCGACGCAATTCCATCGCAGCAGACGACTCGGCGATTTTTGCCGGTCTCTTATGCATTTTTTGTCTGCGTTATGCATTCCGATTCGCACCGCACTTTTTCTTGGCACGCCGCCTGCTTCCCTGCCCCTCCGACCGCGATGTGGTTGAGGAACGCGCGGTCCTCTGCAGCTGGTGACGGGCACATGCCGCCTCAACCGGTGGTGCCCTCTGCCCATGGGGCAGGGAGGTGTGTATGGAGGGAACTCTGCAGTTGAAGCTCGTCATGCAGGTGCGCCTGGTGGATTTTCTCCGGGCGTATCCCTTTGACGACGGACCGGCCGATCAGGTGGCGGCGCGGTTCCAGGAGAAGGTGGCGCGGCAGCAGGGGCTGGTCGCCCAGCAGCAGGATGGCGAAGCGGCGCGCGAAGCCCAGGTGGGGAAGCACAACGAGCTGCGGCTGCAGATCATTCAGCTGCCGCTGCGTCACCTGGCGGGAGTGGCCGCGTCGCTCGAAGGGGAACAGCCGGAGCTCGCCGCGGCGATCGTGAAGTCGGTGCACGGGGTGAGCGGACAGCGTTTCCTGGCGGCGTTGCGGTCGATCGTGACGACGGTCCAGGCGCAGCACGATGTGCTCCGGGCGCGGGGCATGGCGGAGGAGACGCTGCCGACGCTGACCGCCCTGCTGGCGGAGTACGAACAGGCGGTGAGCGATGCGAATGCCGCCCGGCGGGCGCACACCGGCGCGCGGGCGGAGATGCGGACGCTGGGCCGCGAGCTGATGGTGCTGGTGCGGCAGCTCGATGGACTGGTGGTGTTCCACTTCCGGGACAAGCCCGATGTGCTCGGGGCTTGGAAGAGTGCCCGCAACGTGGCGTGGCCGGTGAGTGAGCCAGCGAAGCCGGCGGTGGCACAGGAGGGACAGGCGTCCCGATGAGCCGGTGGTTTGAGCGGAGTGACCAGGCGGCAGTCTGTCCGGAGGAATGGATGGGCTGCCGTTCTTGGCTGTCAGACGTGGACTCCTTGCAATCACTGTGAAGGTTGATCAGGTTATTGCACACCACGTTACCGCCGGTCGCACTCTTCCCGTAGGCTTTCACCCACCCGCTTCTGAGCGCTTTCACAAGGTGCCGGCTTCGCCTTGGTTCACGCGAACCCGATCGATGCGCTTCCGCGCCGTGCTACTGGGGGATTGCATCATGATTGGTATTCGGTTAATCTTCGGTATCCAGAATCACCCCTAATTCCGGCGCCCCTATGGCTTGGTGCGACCTCGAGGCGGGCTCCCGGCACGACGAGCTGGTGGCGATTGTTGCCATCCTGCAGTCTGACGCGGTTACACCACTCCGCCTGGTTGCGCTCCTCGATCACTACGGTTCCGCAGTCGAGCTGCTGTCCTTCGCCCAGGCACAGGTTGAGGAATTGACCTTGGCGATGGTCGATGCCGCGGCCCGCGACAGGGCTCGAGGCGTGATCGCCCAGTGGGAACAGCAGGGGCTGGACGTGCGACATGTCCTCCAGAGCGACTACCCTGCAAACCTGCGCTCCGTGCACAACCGTCCCCCACTCGTGTTCATCCAGGGCGAGTGGAAGGAAGAGCGGATGGGATTGGCTGTCGCAGTCGTCGGGACGCGGAAAGCCACACCCGAAGGTGAGAAGCGGGCCTTCCGCCTCGCGAGGGACCTCGCGACCGGTGGCATTGTCGTGTTCTCCGGCCTGGCCAAAGGGATCGATGCTGCCGCTCACAATGGAGCACTCGCGGCCAACGGACTCACCGTCGCGGTGATGGGGACCGGGATCCTGCTCCGCTATCCAAAGAATCACGCGGCACTTGCTGATCAGATCCTCGCCGGTGGTGGTGCCCTCCTGTCTCACTTCTTCCCGGAACAGTCACCACGCCCGTGGACGTTCCCGCAGCGGAATATCGTCATGTCGGGGCTCTCCCTCGCAACGGTGGTTGTGGAAGCTGGAGCGACTTCCGGGGCCCGCATGCAGGCCGAAGCCGCGCTGACTCACGGCCGGACGGTTCTCCTTCCGCGGTCTCTGGTACAGTCCCATGAGTGGGCCCGAAAGCTGATTGACCACGGCCATCGAGGGACGCGTGCGATTGAGGTCGCGAGTGCCGATGAGGTCGTCACCCTGCTCACTGTCCCTACGGCCGAATTGCCTGTCCTCTCCGCGTGACCGCCAGCCGCTCAGCACTGGAGCGGCTAGCTCTTTTCAGAGGCGAGTTGGGGAGGATTCCGCGGCTGTCAGACGGGCATTCCTGCGAGCGCTGCCTTGGACCAGTTGGCGCGGGCTACCGCACCTGCGTACCCTGCAATCGGCTGTTCTCGACCGCCCCAGCCGAACTCCGCGGAGCGTCGATCTCGATCACTACGGCAGTGGCCCCCAGTCCGTGGTACTCCCGACTGATCGCATACAAGACTGTCTTCAAGGACGAGAATGGCTTGAACCTGGCGGCTCTGCTATCTGTATTCTACTCGGAGCACGAAGGGCGGTTCACTACGCAATTGGGTGGAGCGCCGACCTTGGTGGCCGTGGTGCCATCGAAGCGTGGACGGGCCTTCGAGCATCAGCCACTCCGGAAGGCGGTAAGCGCCATCATGGCCCTGAGAGAGAAGGTACAGGACGTCATCCGGTATGTTCCCAGACAGTCGTCCGCTCGGCAGCAGTTTACACCAGAGGTGTTTCAATGCCCACGAGACCTGGTGGGTGAGCGCATCCTGTTGATCGAGGATACCTGGACGAGCGGGGCGACAGCGGTGAGTGCCGCCGGAGCGCTGCTCAACGCCGGCGCCGAGGCAGTCGGCATCGTTGCGATTGCTCGGAAGGTGGATGCTGAGTTCTGGACCGCAGAGCACCCGTACATCGTCGAGGCCAGGAAGTCGTGGGATGTGAGGACGTGGCCCCGGGATTAACGTGGCCTGATGCCCACCCTCACGAGCTCTGACGGTTTCCGGGGAGACAGCCTGAGGCAGGATCCCAGGCCCGTGTCGTAGTGTTGTCGAACATTAAGTTAGGCAACTGAGTGAGGCCATATTGCGCTCAATTTGCCGTTACCAGCTTGACGACTACCTTTCGGTGTACCAGCATGCTCGACGACCTGTTCTCAAAGCTCAGTGACCTCCAACAGAAGGCCCGTGCCTTGGACGGCTCTCATTCCGTGCCGTTCACTGAATTGTTCACCGATGAGTTCATGCTACGAAACACGGAGTTTTCCTCAATCACGGGTATGATTGAGGCTAGCGGCTTCAAAGTGGAGTTCCCGGAAGACTTTGCCGCAATCCCCGACGAGCCTTGGGATCAGTTTATCGCGCAGCGCACTCGCTTCACTTCATGGGAAGACATGAAGGCTGCTGCTGGCCGTGAATGGATCGCATCGCGGCTCGGGCTGGGCTGATCCGATGAACCAATACCAGCGCGCCCTTCGTGATTTCCAGGATTATTCGGAGGACGTCTCGCGCTCTAGGTACCGAACGATTCAGGACGCGCTTCGCCGCCTCGCTTCAACACTTGTTCCGGGCACACCGCTTGGAGACGTTGCTCGGACCTTGCCTACAATTGACTTTGATGCTTGGTATGTTGCCCAAGAGGCCACGGGTGGCTCAATGGTGGGTAGCGCTGACATCGTTTGGCCAGACAGCAGCGGTGAGAGGCTGGCGACTCAGGTTGAGCTGATGCGGCGCATCGCCGCCGGAAAGCTGGATTTGGCTGTCTTTGCCACCACATTTATGTGGGTCCGTAACAGCTACGACGACAACACCGCAGAGTTCATCGAACAGATCTTCCGGCCATTCGTCAGAGACTTTCTACGCTTCGCGCACGATGACCCCACATTCGCACCCGCGCTTCGGGACCGTCAAACCGCACTTCCGCCAGAGGCCAGGGTGTCAGACGACTTGGTCCTATTCATCAGTCACAGTGGTAGAGATGCTCCGATCGCGAAGGCCTTGATCCTCCTCTTTGAGAAGTCCCTCAAGATCTCAGCGCGAGCCATTCGGTGCACTAGCGTCGACGGGTACCGACTCCCGGCCGGGGCGGACACGGATGACGTGCTTCGGACCGAAGTGTTTGGTGCCAAGCTTTTTGTCGGCATCCTGACCCCAACGAGCCTTGTTTCTCCATATGTGCTGTTTGAACTCGGTGCTCGATGGGGCGCACGACGACCGCTGTTCCCCGTCCTAGCGGCGGGGGCCTCACCGGGAGACCTCCGCCCACCACTTGACGGACTTAATGCACTTTCGGTCGGTTCCGCGAACCAGGTGCGCCAACTTGTCGAGGACGCGGCCACCGCATTGTCCCAACGGATGGAACCGATCTCAAGCTTTTCTGCTGAGATCGACGCCCTGGTTGCCGCCGCCGTGCCCTGACACTTCCCTGTTGCAGCGAATGGCCAGTGTAGCAGATGCCTAACCACCACATGAGGCTGTCAAAGCCCAGCCTGCGCCTGCGTTGTTTCTAGCCCACTCTGGTTGGGCTTTGCAGCTTATGCGGGAGCGCTAGACATACAATTCGGCATTCTTCTTACCCCGACGGACGCAAACCATGGGCACAAAGACCGGGATCGAGTGGACCGACGCCGTCTGGAATCCGATGACTGGGTGCACCAAGATCTCTACCGGCTGCGATCACTGCTACGCCGAGACAGTGGCCCATCGACGCACCCGGGACGTGTATCTACGGCAGATGCCGGTCAAGGACACTCCGGTCAATCGTGCCAATCCGTTCGCGCCACGGTTCTGGGAGGACCGGCTCCCCGATCCCCTCCGGTGGAAGAAGCCGCTCCGGATCTTCGTCAACAGCATGTCCGACGTGTTCCACGCTCAATTCTCGAAGGAGATGATCGAGGCGGTCTTCTCCACCATGGTCGCGGCGGACTGGCACCAGTTCCAATTGCTCACCAAGCGCCCGGAGCGCGCGCTACGCCTTGCCGAGGCGCTGCCATGGCCGGAGAATCTCTGGCTCGGCACATCGGTGGAGAACATGGAGGTGGCTCGGAGGGTGGACGACCTGCGGAAGACACCGGCGGCGGTGAAGTTCGTCAGCGCTGAACCGCTCCTCGGCCCAATGGATGACCTGAACCTCGAAGGCATTGATTGGGTGATCGGTGGCGGCGAAAGCGGAGCTGGCGCCCGTCCCTGCGACCCGCGGTGGGCAACCGGGCTCCGCGATCATTGTCTCGACGCAGGCGTGGCGTTCTTCTGGAAGCAGTGGGGTGGGTACACCGCAAAGGCGGGTGGGCGCACGCTTGAGGGAAGGACTTGGGAAGAGTATCCGCAGCCCCACACGCTATAGGAAGCGGATCTCAGTTCCATCGGGGAACCGGCCGCGGTTCCGCCTGCCTTCTCGCCGCGCTTCGAGTAGACCTTCAAGTTCCATCGGCCTCAATGTCAGCGTTTTCAGTTGACCGCTGTGAAAAGCCGTGGCGTCCGACTGCATGAAGTCGAACACCTCCCCGATTGGCACCCAGGTTCCCGTTCCGAAACGCTCCTGCAGCTCGCCTCGAAGTGGAAGAGTATTGGGTTGTGCCATGTCATCCAAGAAACCGAGTTGCTCTCCGCGCTGTCCCCGGAAGGCGTAATCTCCCCATGGCGCGACTTTCCAGATGGACTGTTTCATCAGGTCGCACCCCTTGGGGTGCTTGGTCGCAAAAAAGATGGAGTAGACGTGCCGGCCGCCTTTCCACAGATCGAAGTGCAGGACGTACTTGGCGCCACCCTCGCGCAGGCGCTTCTTGAAGAGGTCAAACAAGAACTTTCGCTTCGCCTCGGCGGACTCTAGCGGGATTGCCCCGCGCCAGTCTCCGGTCCCGTAGAGCGAATCCATATGAGGCTCGTACTCCGGGGTCTCCATCAAGCGCCGGATAAAATCCCACATCAGGGAGACGTACAGCTCGCTCTTGGGATTCTGGAGAATGCGGTGCAGGACCGACATCGGCGTCCCAGAGACCCCAAAGGGATCCACCATCACGAACGCCGGTGCGAGAGCGGTCCTCGGCCCATCCGCTAGGTTCAGCACCTCAGTCATCTTCTCATCGAACGTGGAGCAGTAGGTGTGTGTGAAGCACCTCGGCGGCAGTGTCGGCCTGATCGCATCGATCAACTCCTCCAGGACGGCGATCCGATCGGGCTCCTTCTCGATGAACAAGAAACGGATCTCCGCTCGACTATCCCGCATTGCGGGATGCTCCGCGACAGCCTTAAGTGCGAT
>JANOFA010000392.1:0-1429 GCA_031413355.1 Gemmatimonadota bacterium
GCAGACACCATGTCCAAGGTTGACCACAAAGGCACCGCCGGAGCCGTCGAGGTAGCGCGTCCCGTCCTCGGCGACGAGCCAGCAGCCGTCGCCGTGGGTGATCAGCGGATAGCGCCTGGTCAGCTTGCGGTAGAAGACGTGCGAGTCGGGGTATTGGTAGGCGGGCATGGGGGGAAATATATCGCTGGTGGCTGCGTGGTAGGGGCCGCACGTCGGGGCCGCATGGCAGGGGCCGCACATATGCGGCCCCAACTGCGGCCCCCGCCGGACGGCGCGCACCACGGCGGCCAGCTGCTCAACATCCAGCTCCTCCCGAACACCCATGCCGGTATCGCTGACCACGCGGCGCGGACCGAGGTGAATCTCGCGCGCCCCGGTCCGGCGAAGGAGCTCCGCCACGTGGACCGCGCGCACCTCTCCCCCAGGCATGATGGCCAGGCGGTCGCCCAGCGCTGTCACCAGCTCGGCGATCATGGTAGCCCCTGCGAGTGCGCTCGGCGCGCCACCGCTGGTGAGCACTCGCCGGACGCCAAGCGCCACAAGCGCCCGGCAGGCTTCCATCACATCAGGGGTGTGGTCCACCGCGCGGTGCATGACGACGTCGAGCGAACCAGCCACAGCGACGAGCATGCGCATCGCGGAATCATCGATGAGCCCGGCCGGCGTCAGCACCCCCAGGACCACACCATTCGCGCCGGCACGATACGCCTCGCGGATATCGTGCCGCATGACATCGAGCTCGGCGGCCGAGTAGACGAAATCCCCCGGACGCGGACGCACCAGTACCATGAGCGGCACATCCACTGCCGCGCGCACCGCGCGGATCAGCCCCGCACTTGGGCTCACCCCGCCGCGGGCGAGATCGGCGCACAGCTCGAGCCGGCCCGCACCTGCCCCGACGGCGGCAATGGCGCAGGCGACCGATTCGACGGCGGATTCGATGAGGATGGGTTGAGCCATGCGCGTGGTGAGACGGAGCTTCATACTAGGCGCCGCTCACCGGGGTGGCAACTCAGCCACCCTGCCTGTCCCACCATTCGTACCGGGTTCCCTTCAGTCAGCGGCAGGAGCAGGGGCGGAGTTCCCTGCCCCCCTTGCCCCGCCTCCCGGTGCGAGCGATCATGGACAGGCCATCGTCCCCGGGGCTGGATGCTCCGGCACCGCCTCTCTGGAGTCTGCATGCACCGCCCCCTGCTCGCCGTTCTGCTCTGCCTCTCCACGTCTATACTGCCGGCCCAGATCGTCCCCGGTCGTCCCCTTTTGCTCGACGACCTGCCCCGGCTCAGGGATGTCGCCGACCCGCAAGTCTCGCCCGACGGGCGCTGGGTGGCCTACGTGGTCACCGCCGTTGATCTCAAGGCCGACGAACATGTCAGCGACATCTGGATGACCAGCTGGGACGGGAAGACCACGCTGCAACTGACCCGGA
>JANOFA010000393.1:0-2238 GCA_031413355.1 Gemmatimonadota bacterium
ATGCGGCGGCGGATGGGGCTGCGGTAGGCGATGGGCGATAGGCGGTGGGCGAGAAGGTGTCACACCTTCGGTTCGCCTACCGCCTACCGCCTACCGCCTACCGCCTGCCGCCCGCCGCCCGCACACTACTCCCTACTCCCTACTCCCTGCTCTCGGCTACTTTCCCCACCCATGACCACCTCTCGACTCGGCGATTCCCCCAAGCTGTCTCTCTGGCAGCGGCTCAAGCGCGTCGCAGTGACCGACGTCGGTGCGCTGGTGCGTGGCATGAGCGCCGCCGATCTCGAGGCGCTTGAAAGGACCCTGATCGAGGCCGACTTCGGGGTGCAGGCCACGATCGATGTGGTGCAGGCGGTGGAGGACCAGGTCCGCCGCGGGCAGCTCAAGACCGAGGCAGACCTGAAGGCGGCGGTGGGCGCGCGGCTGACGCGGATCCTTGCAGTGCCTGGACCGCCACCCGGTGAACTGGTCCGCGCCGCCGATGGCGGAGTGACGGTGATCGTCTTTGTGGGCGTCAATGGCGTGGGCAAGACGACCAGCGTCGCGAAGGTGGCGCGCAAGCTCCAGCGTGAAGGACGGAAGGTGCTGCTGGCTGCGGCCGATACCTATCGCGCCGGGGCGATCGCCCAGCTGCAGGTCTGGGCCGAGCGGCTCGCGCTCCCCTGCGTGGCGGGTGCCCCCGGTGGTGATCCCGCGGCGGTTGCCTTTGACGCCATCGAGGCGGCCGCCACCCGCGGGTTCGACACCGTGCTGATCGACACGGCAGGTCGGTTGCACACCCAGGACGGACTGATGGATGAACTCCGCAAGGTTGCCCGGGTCATCGCCCGGAAGCTTCCCGGGGCGCCGCATGAGACCCTGCTCGTGCTGGACGGGACGGTGGGGCAGAACGCCATCCAGCAGGGTCGGCAATTCCTGCAGGCGGTCCAGCCGACCGGTATCATCGTCACCAAGCTGGATGGCAGCGCCCGAGGCGGCGCCGTCGTCGCCCTGCGCAGCGAGCTCCACCTCCCGATCCGGTTCCTCGGCCTCGGTGAGACAGTGGACGATCTGGAGCCGTTTGATGCGAAGGCGTTCGCGGAGCGGTTGCTGGAGTGAGCCGTCAGCCATCAGCCGTCAGCCGTCAGCCGTCAGCGGTCAGCCATTAGCCATCAGCGAGCAGCATATTGCGATTGAGCCGCGCCGCATTCCCAACTGACGGTGATCACCTGACAGCTGACAGCTGACTGCTTCTTCTTCCCATGCCCCTCCTCCGACCGGACACCCCCGTCAAGTTTCTCAAAGGCATCGGCGAGCGCCGTGCCGAGGGCTTTGCCCGTCTTGGCGTCCACACCGCGCAGGATCTCCTCTGGCACATCCCGTTTCGGTATCTCGATGCTTCGACCGTGACGCCGCTGGCCAGCGCGCGGGTGGGCGAGGAGGTGGCCTGCGTCGGCAGGGTGATCGCCAAGCGGCTGATGCCGACCCGGAGCGGACTGCGGATCTTCACCGCCGTTCTGCGCGATGAGAGCGGCATGCTGGAGTGCGCCTGGCCAGGGCAGGGCTTCCTTGACCGTACCATCGAGGTCGGCCAGACCCTCCTGGTGGCGGGCACGGTGAAGTTCTACCACGGCCGGCAGCTTGCACCGTCGGAGTTCGTCGTCCTGTCGGATGGTGCCGAAGGCGAGGATGAGGTGGGGGGCAACGGGCGGGTGCTGCCGGTGTACCGCGCCACCGAGGGGCTCAGCCACAAGGTGATCCGCGCGGTGGTCGACCGTCACCTCGACGGCATGATCGCATTCTCCCGCGACCCGCTGCCGGAGGAGGAGCGTGTCGCCCTGGGCCTGATGCCGGTGGCGGATGCCCTTCGGGCGGTGCACCGACCGGGCACGGTGGCGGAGGCGGAGGCGGGGCGCCGCCGGCTCGCATTTGACGAGTTGTTCGACCTGCAGCTCATGCTCGCGCGTGCCCGTCTTCTCGCCAAGCGCGGACGTGCCGGCGTGTCGTTCACCATGCGCCACACCCTGACACGGGCGCTGGCCGATGCATTGCCCTGGCCGCTCACCGCCGACCAGAAGCGGGCCATCCGCGAGATCACCGCGGACATGACGACGGCTGAGCGGATGCATCGGCTGCTGATGGGCGATGTCGGCACCGGCTGCTGATGGGCGATGTCGGCACCGGCAAGACGGTCGTGGCGCTCTTCGCGATGTTGCTGGCGCTGGAGAACGACTATCAGGCCGCCCTGATGGCGCCCAC
>JANOFA010000394.1:0-3778 GCA_031413355.1 Gemmatimonadota bacterium
CCTGATCCTCCTGGTCGATGAACGGCCCGAGGAAGTGACCGACATGGAGAGCTGCGGCTTCGGGGAAGTGGTCGCCTCGAGCTTTGACTGTCCGGCGGAGCGGCATGTGGCGGTGGCGGAGCTGACGCTGGAACGGGCCCGGAGGCGGGTGGAGCAGGGCGAGGATGTGGTCCTCATTCTCGATTCCATCACCCGGCTGGCCCGGGCCTACAACACGGTGGAGCGCGGCACCGGCCGCACCATGACCGGCGGGCTCGATTCCAATGCGCTCGAAAAGCCCAAGCGCTTTCTCGGCAGCGCCCGTACCATCGATGAATCGAAGGGCGGCGGATCGCTCACGATCATCGGGACGGCGCTGATCGATACCGGCTCGAAGATGGACCAGGTGATCTACGAGGAGTTCAAGGGAACCGGCAACAGCGAACTCACGCTGAGCCGGGAGCTGGCCGATCGGCGGATCTTCCCCGCCATCGATCTCAAGGCGAGCGGCACGCGGCGGGAAGAGCTGCTGCTCTCCCCGTCGCTGCTCCGGGTGAGCCAGGCGCTGCGCGGCCGCTTTGCCCCGCTGAGCGCCATCGATGCCATGCAGCAGGTGCTGACCCTGATGAAGCGCTATCCCAGCAACGAAGAACTCGGCGCCGTGTCGTAGGATTCGCCGGTGGCGTGGGGTTCCTCCACCGGCTCCTGCAGCTCCAGCAGTTCGGGATCAGGCTCCGCCGCACGGGCGTACTGCGCCGCCAGGTGACTCCCCGCCACTTCCGCCTTGATCCGCTGCATGACGGACTGCGCCGTCGCGAGCGGCAGGTAGAAGGCCCGCAGGTACTCCCCCACCGTTCGCTCCACCGACAGATGCCCGTTCAGCAGCTGCGCCAGGTCCTGGGCGTTGTAGACGTGCGTCGCGGTGATCGCCTCCTCGGCACGCGCCCCCACCATCCGGGCCAGCTCCAGCGTCTTCTCCGCGTACTGCCGGCGGTAGCGGATCAGCTTGAGCACCAGGTCGAGGCGGAGCAGGCGCCAGCCTCGCAGTACCGGCATCGGCGTCTGCGGCGGCAGGCATTCGAGGTCGAGGGCAGTGAGTGTGCGGGTGCGCACCGGCTCCTGCATCGGCGCCGGCACGGGGACGACCGTCAGGTAGAGCTCCAGCCCATCGAGCGGGGAGATCCGGCTGGCGAATTCGCCGATGAAGAGCCGAGCCTGCTCGGTATGGGTGTTGATCAGCGCCTCCCAGGCCACCGCATACGCCACCCGGACCCGGGTCCGCAGGGCGGCGGGAAACTGGCGGATCGGCATGGCACTCGGCACACCAGTCGTGGACATCGGGTTGCCTGTCTGAATTATTGACATTACGACGGCTGCATACAGGATCAAACCTAGGGGCAAAAACCCCCTGCGCAATGACGCCGGACACCAACGCTGGTGCCACCAAGAACCTGAGTCAGTTAGCCTGCCGTAACATACAACATAAACATAAGTGAAATAATCACTTATGTAGTATTTCTTTGTTCATGTTCAGGGTGGTTTTCGGGAAACGCTGTAGGGGTTTTGCTCCCACCTGTAGCGGCCTTCGCATCAGCCTCAGATATGCTCTGCCACTGGTGTACAACTTTCACCACAAATGGCTGCCTGGCGAGACCGGACCAGCGACCTGTTTCAGCCGCTGAGCCCCATCTGTCGCATCAGCTCAGCGAACCGCGGATCCCTTCGGATGGGATCGAAGAGCAGATCCACCTTGAGGTAGGCCAGCCAGCCGCGCCGGGCCGCCCGGGCGAGCTCCAGCCAAGCAAAAGCGTCATCGGTGCGACCCAGCACCAGCGCCAGGCGGGCGAAGTCGGTGGGGGAGACGTAGCGCTCGCGGGCCATCGCCTCGAACCGCCCCCAGGTAGCCTCCGCCTCGGCCTTGTGACCCTGAAGCAGGTCGACGTGCGCCTTGGCGGCTAACGCGTGACTGTCCTCCGGCATGAGATCGAGTGCCGTCACGATCGATCCCCGCGCCTCATCCAGCCGGCCCGCGTGGGTCAGGAGGATGCCGAGCAGCAGATGGTTGTCAGGAGACTCGGGGTTCATCATCAGCGCCCGCTCCAGGTGCGGCACGCCGAGGTGGGGGGTTCCCGCGTAGTAGTAGAGCCAGCCGAAGCTGCGCCGGATTGAGACCGAGGCCGGATCGAGTTCCACCGCGCGCTGTCCCTCCACCAGCGACTCCGGCATCCGGCCCATCGCCGCGAGATACCAGGAGTACCACTGCCGGGCGCTGGCGTAGCGCGGATCGAGCTCGATCGCCCGGCGGAACTCCCGGCCCGCCGCGGCCCAGTCCCAGTCATGGATGAACAGCACCCATGCGAGCGAGGTGTGCGCCTCGGCCAGGGTGTCATCGAGCGCGATCGCCTTTCTGGCTTCTTCCCGCGCGCGTCCCAGCCCTTCGGCGACGGGCATCGCGCGGTAGTCGACGTATTGCGCATAGGAGTCAGCCAGCCCGGTGTAAGCCAGCGCGAAGCCTGGATCCTCCGCGATGGCCTGCTCGAAGAACTGCACCGCCTGCAGCAGGTCGGCACCGGTGCGCTTGTTCCACGCGTGCCGGCCCCGCAGGTAGAGGTGGTAGGCTCGCGGATTGGTGGTCGCACGACGCGGCACGACTTCGCCCAGTGCCTCAGGCTCGAGAAACTGGGTACGGAGCGTCGCCACGATGCTCCGGGCCAGGTCGTCCTGCAACGCGAGGATGTCCCGGCCCTCGCGGTCGAAGCGCTCCGACCAGAGTAGCCGGCCGTCGGTCGCATCGGAGAGCTGGGCGGTGATACGGAACCGGTCGCCAGCGCGTCTGACACTCCCTTCCAGCACCACCGATGCCCCCAGGAGCGCTCCGACCACGCGAACATCCTCGTGCTTGCCCTTGAGCGCAAAGACCGAGCTCCGGGGCGAGACCTGCAGCCCCTCGACCTGCGCCAGCGCGTGGATCAGTTCCTCGGTAATCCCGTCGCTGACGTATTCGTTGTCCGCATTCGGGGTGGCGTTGGTGAACGGCAGCACCGCGATGGTACGCCGGCCAGGCGCGCCGGGCTGATCCGGCAGTCCGGACAGCGGCGTTACCAGCGCATCACAGAATTCCGCCACCGAAGCGTATCGCTCCGCCGGGTCCTTCGCGAGCGCCTGGAGCAGTGCCCGCTCCACTGCCGCGGGAATCTCCGGCCGGTCGAGCCGCGGCGAGCGGGGTGTTTCCGTCGCATGCCGCGCCATGGTCTTCCGGGCGCTGCTCCCGGCAAAGGGCGGCTGACCGGTGAGCAATTCATGGAGCACGCAGGCCAGGGCGTACTGATCACTCCTGGCGTCGATGACCGGGTCCCCGCTGGCCTGCTCCGGGCTCATGTAGACCGGCGTCCCCACCGCGACACCGGGCGCCGTCACTCCCGGCACCGGATCCACTCCATCACACAGCCCGCGCGCCACGCCGAAATCGGCGACGACCGGCTCCCCTTCCTGCAGCAGAATGTTTTCCGGCTTCACGTCGCGGTGCACGATGTTTCGCCGGTGGGCGTAGTCGAGCGCGGCACCTGCCGCCCGGATCAGGCGGATGGCCTGATCTACCGGAAGCCGATGCTCCGCCTTGAGCCGATCGCGGAGCGAGCCGCCCGCAACCAGCGGCATGACATAGAAGAGGAGTGGGGGCCCGTCGGGGTGCACGATCTCGCCCGAGTCATACAACGGCAGGATGTGCGGGTGGGGTCAGCTGGGCGGCGAAGCGAATCTCGCGCAGGAACCGGTCGGCGTGTTCCCGGCTGCTCAGGAG
>JANOFA010000395.1:0-1025 GCA_031413355.1 Gemmatimonadota bacterium
GAGGTCTTCGGCGAGATAGACCGTGGCCATCCCCCCCTGCCCCAGCTCCCGCTCGAGGCGGTAGCGGTCGGACAGGGCGGCGGTGAGGCGGGCGAGCGCGTCAGACAAGCCGGTACTCCGATAGGTGATGCATCGCGTGGCTCCGTGCTCGAGTCGCGGGTACACCCGCGGCTCGGCGGAGGTCACTGAAGTGACCCCGGCAGCGAAATCCCGGTCGCTTCAGCGACATCAGCCGAGTCGTCGCTTCAGCGACCTGCCGGCGCGCCATCCCGCCCTGGCCCAGCTCCCGCTCGATGCGATAGCGGTCGGCGAGCGCGGCGGCAAGCCGCGTGGGCGCCTCGCTCATTTCCGCACCAGGTCCATCACGTAAATGTCGCTCTCGATCTCTGCGACGGCGAAATAGAACTGACCATTCCCGGACAGTACCGATCCGGAGAACACCGACATCGCCGGGTCGTCGAACCGCACCAGCAGTCGCGGCACCCCGCCGGATACCGGGATCTCGTATACTCCCTGGGCCCCGTCCTGGGTCACTCCACGGAAATACAGCCGCTCTCCGTCGGCGGACCAGTTGGGCCAGGTGGCGCTCTGAAAACCGGCGGTGCCGGACTCCAGCACCGTCCGTGCTGTCCCACCGAGCGTCAGCGCCCCGATGCCTTCTTGGGCCCCCCGCTGCATGTAGACCAGGCGCTTCCCGTCGGGCGACCACCTCGGCGCGAATCCCTGCTCGACCGGCAGCGGTTCCGTCGCCTGCCAGGGAGCGTCGAACGCCGCGCGGCGCAGCAGGTGCAGGCCCGAGGGAGTATTGCCGTATGCGATGCTCAGTCCATCAGGCGAAAACGCCGGGCGGTACGACTGGCCACCATCAGAGGTGAGCCGCATTTCGCCGGAGCCGTCGGTCCGGATCACGTAGATGTCCCGGGTCGCGTTCCGGGTGGAGTGGAAGGTGATCTCGCGGCCGTCGGCGGAGAAATCGGGGCTGAAGTCGTCGCCCGGGTCGCGAGTCACCTGACGCGGCTCGCCGC
>JANOFA010000396.1:0-4552 GCA_031413355.1 Gemmatimonadota bacterium
GCCGGGCTTCGAGGGCCGCGGCCGCCGCCCGCTCCGCGACGGCCATCGGCACCGAGCGCAGAATCCACTTCACCTGCGGCAGCGCTGGCGGCGCCACGCTGATGGTCCGGTACCCGAGACCGAGGAGCAGCACGACCGAAAGCGGATCGGACGCCATCTCGCCACAGACACTCACCCCGATGCCGGCCTGTCGGGCGGCTTCGACGATGGTGCGGAGTTGCCTGATCACCGCCGGATGATGCGGCGCGAAGCGCTCCGCCAGCCGCGCATTGCCCCGGTCCACCGCCAGGGTGTACTGCACCAGGTCATTGGTGCCGACGCTGAAGAAATCGCTGATGGCGGCGAGCTCGTGGGCGACCAGCACCGCCGCCGGTGTCTCGATCATCACGCCGACCGGAACAGAGGCCGCGGCGCGCACGCCCTCACGGGCAAGGTTTGCCGCCTCCTCCAGCAGCATCTCGCGTGAGGCCGTCACTTCTTCCACACCCGTCACCAGCGGCAGCATCAGCTCGATCCGCCGGTCCACCGCCGCGCGCAGGACGGCGCGCAGCTGCGGTCGGAAGATCTCCGGATGATCAAGACAGACCCGGATCGAGCGCCAGCCAAGGAAGGGGTTGTTCTCTGCCGGCGCGCGGAACGCCGCGGGGAACTTGTCGCCACCGAGATCATAGGAGCGGATCACGACGGGGTAGTTCGGGAACGCGTCCGTTACACGGCGGAAGTAGCTGGCCTGCTCATCTTCCGTGGGGAGCGTGGCCCGGCCCGTCACCAGAAATTCGGTACGCAGCAGGCCAACGCCATGGGCTTCGAACTTGCTCGCGAGGGCGATCTCGTCCGGCAGGTCCACGTTGCCCATCAACTCGATCGCCACTCCGTCCGGCGTGACTGCCGCCTGCCCCACCGCAGACTGCAGCTCGAATTCCAGCTTTTGCCGGCGGGTCAGCTGGGTGAGGGCCCGGTCGATCTCGGCCGCGGATGGCTCGAGCAGCACGATGCCGGTCTGGCCATCGAGCAGCAGGGTCGTTCCGGACTGGATCTGCTCCAGCGCACCAACCGCTCCCATCACCGCGGGAATGCCGAGCGAATGAGCCAGGATCGCCGCGTGCGACGTGCGGGTGCCTTCCTCGCTGAGCAGTCCGACGACATGGTCCCGATCGAACTGCACGGTCAGCCCCGGCGAGAGTTCCCGCGCGACGATGATGACATGGTCACCTTCCGGCAGCGACCACAGCTCCTCGTCGCCCGTCCCCAGCAGCCGCCGGAGCATCCGGTTGTGAATGGCGGAGAGGTCGGCCAGCCGGTCCCGCAGCATGGCGTTGCCGGAACCCTGCCAGGTGTTGCGCACCTCGAGTGCCTTGAACTCGTAGGCGGTCTCGGCGCTCATCCAGCTTTCGCGGATCAGCTGCTCCACCGGGCCAAGGAAATCTCCGTCGCCTGCCATGAGAATCTGGGCGTCGAAGATGTGCGACTCCTCCGTCCCGGCCCGCTCCCGCACCCGCTCACGCAGCCCGACCAGCGTCTCGATCACGGCAGCGACCGCCGTGTGCAGCCGGACAACCTCCTCCTCCACCTCGGCACCGACGATGAAGCGGTTGGGCACATCGGGCACTTCGAGGCGCATGACCACCGCGGGGCCGAAAGCGACCCCAGGTGACACGCCGACTCCCCGGACCATTCGCACGCCGCTCACGTCTCGCCAAAGCCTCGCGCCACAAGGGCGCACAGCGCATCGACCGCCTGCGCCTCATCGGCGCCGCTCGCGCGCAGGGTGATCGTGCTGCCGCACTCCGCGGCCAGCATCATGACGCCCATGATGCTCTTGCCATTGATGCCAAGCCCGTCTTTCACGATCTCGATCTCGGAACTGTACTGCGCCGAGAGCTTGACCAGCTGGGCGGCGGGCCGGGCATGCATGCCAAGTGAGTTCACGATGCGGGCGTCGCGCTCGATCATCCCATCCCCCAGGCCAGTGTGGCGGCGAATCCGATGGCCAGCAGTCCGAACCGTACCGAGGTGATGCGCGGCCCGAGCCACCACCCCAGCCCGAGCCCGCCCAGCATTGTGATGACGACGAGCATGACACTGCGCGCCGATCCGTCATCCAGCAGCCACCCAGCGGCGAGGGGCAGCGCCAACCCGATGAGCCAGCCGGCGGCGAGCCCCGCACGTCCCGCAGCGCCCTGCAACCACGATGTCCCGATGGCGGCTCCGACTCTGGTACCCGTCGCAAGGCCGGTGTTGAGAGCCCATATGCCGGTCCATAGCCGGACGACGTTATAGGTGACCACGACGGCGATCAGCGACCACAGCCCCAGTCCCGCCACCACCCCGACAATGGCCGTGGCCATCATCGCCGGCACGAGCCCGATCCAGAACAGCTGATCGCCCAGCGCGCCCAACGGACTGCACAGCGCCGCGCGCAGCCGCGCGACCTGCGGTCCCGGCACCATGTCGTATTCGGCCCTCACGAGTGCACCCACCGCGAGGCCGGCCAGGTACGGGTGGGAGTTGAAGTACTCGGCCGAGCGTACCGCAGCTTCCGCATGGCGGCCCGGATCGGCGGACTTCAAGTCCTCCAGCAGGGGCTCGGCGGCGTGCCCGATCCCGACGCCGGTCATCCGCTCGTAATTCCACGCACCCTGCACCGTGAGCAGGCGCAGAAAAGCACGACCGCGACCCTGGATCATCGCAGCACGGCCATCAGCAGGCCCACTGCCACCCCGGCCACGAGCCACCGGAGTCGGGCTCCGCGTCCGGCGCTCCGGATGGCGCCGCCGGCGGCGGCGGCCACCCCGGCCCCGATCGCAACGGCTGTCACCGGCTCGAAGCGGGCCGTCAGCACGAGATGGCTCCGCAGCAGCATCGCGCAGGCGAGCCCGACGGTCGTGAGCAACAGGCTTCGCACCAAGTCGCCGAACAGCCCCGCGTGCTGCAGCCGGGCGATGGTTCCTGCGTCACCAGCCGCGAGGCCGGCGGCATTGCGTGCCAGCGCCAAACCGTTCGCCTTGCGCAGCCATTGCAGGCTCCAGCCGCCGAGCGTCGCCCAGACTAATGCAAAGAGCGTGGCGAGCCCGAGGCTCTGCGACCAGGGCGTGCCGCTGACCAACACCACTGCGGCAACGACCCCGGGGCCGTAATCGGGGTAGCGCGCCGCTCCGACCGGAAGCACATCCAGCGCGAACAGCTCGAGCAGCAGCCCGACACGAAGCCCCGCTTCCAGGTCGTTGAGCAGCAGGCCAGCCCCTGCCCCGGCAATCAATGGCCGGGAAAAGAGCCCCTGCAGCACGCTGACCAGGTCCAGCCCGGCAAAGGTGCCCCAGAAGGTCAGGCCGAACAGCGTGACCGGCGGCAGCGGAATCATGGCAACGCCGCCAGCGGGATGGGCGCACTGGTCGGCAGGTCCTGCGCTTCGATTGTCACACCCTCCGCTGCAAGCCCGTCGAGCAGATGCCGTTCATCTTCCGCAAGGTAGACATAGGGCAGGCGCGCGCTCCGACCCGGCTTATGGTGCAACCCGCCCAGCACGATGCGCTCGACCGGCGGCGCGCGGCGACAGAGCGCGACCATCGTGGCCACCTCGCCCGTGAGCACGATGCTGTTGCACGCGTCGGTCCGCCACCCGCCCAGCCGGGTCACCGCCTGCTCCAGCGGGCAGCACTCCAGCGAAATATCCGTCGGCATGCCCATGCGGTAGAGCTCCTGCTCCCACTCGCTTGCGGCGATCACATCGTCGACCAGCGCGATGAGCCCGATGTCCATCGGCTTGCCCCAGCCGATCACCACCTGCCCGTGCACCAGCCGGTCATCGATTCGATACTGCAGGACAGGCATCAGGGGTGCCGGATCGCCTCGGTGCCCTTGGCCGTGGCGCGCAGTGCGCTCTCGGCTGGCGGCAGCGCTGGATGGTTCATGAAATCGAGCAGCATGGGAAGGTTCACGCCGGTCACCACCCGCACCTGCTCCCGGCCGCGGGCAAAGTGCATCGCGGCGAAAAAGCAGGAGCCACAGGGCATGTCGACGAACAGCACCGCGGACCCGGGGCCGGCCGCCGCGGCAATCCGTGCCTCGATCTCCTCGCGACCGCATTCCTCATTCGACACAGCGACCAGCCCTTCCCCCCCTCCGCCGATGCGTGCGGCCGCCTCGACCAGCGCTGCGGCAAGCGCACCGTGGGCGATCACCACGCCCCGTGCCGCCTCACTCATAGTCATCCTGCAGGTATTCCCGTACGCCCTTCTTTTCCTTCATCTTCCGGATCAGCCGCTCGTTGAAGGCCGCCGCCACATCGACCCCGGAGTACCGCAGCAGGTGCATCATGGCCACGACCTCCGAGACCACCGTGATGTTCTTGCCCGCGTTAAGTGGCACGATCACGCGCGGCAGCACCACGTCGAGAATGGTCGTCTCGTGCTGCTGCAGTCCGGTCCGGTCCTCCTCCTCCGCGGTCGCCCAGTCCTCCAGCTGCACCACCACCTCGATGCGCTTCTGCTGCCGGACCGAGCGCACCCCGAACAGCGTCGGGATGTCGATCAGCCCGATCCCGCGTATCTCC
>JANOFA010000397.1:0-2394 GCA_031413355.1 Gemmatimonadota bacterium
ATGTACGTCGGCGTGCCCACCGCGATACCTTCTCCGGTCCGCGTCCCGATATTCTCCGCCGCCATCGCGCGCGCTATGCCGAAGTCGGTCAGCATGACCCGCCCAGTCGCGTCATCCAGCAGGATGTTCTCCGGCTTCACATCGCGGTGCACCAGCCCCGCAGTACCCGCCGCATGCAGCGCGTCTGCCAGATCCAGCAGGATGCGGTTGACCTCGGCCACCGGCAACGGCCCGTCGCGCAGCAAGCGCTGGCGCAGGCTCATTCCCGGCACGTAGTCCATCACGTAGTAGAACAGCCCGGTGGACTCCCCCGCCGAATGCACCGCCACGATGCTCGGGTGCCGCAGCCGCGCGATCATGCGGGCTTCCGCCAGGAAGCGTTCCGTGATGCTGCTGTGGATGGCGAGTTCGGGATGCACGACCTTGACGGCGACCGGTCGGTCGAGCGTGGTGTCGCGCGCGAGGAAGACCCGTCCCATGCCCCCGTGCCCCAGCTCCCGCTCGATGCGGTACTGGGCACCGAGCGCCACCTGCAGCCGGCTGAGCAGCTCCGACGGTGCGGTCATGGAACCAAAGTTAGGCGTGAGTACGGGAGACGGCCAACCATCCCCAGGCTGGCACCTCCGTCTCTAGGGTAGACGCTTTCGGTACCGGGAAGGTTGCAGTATGCGCCGCCCCCTCCTTGACCCACGGTTGAGCCTGCCGCCCTACTCTGCGCACGACCCCTTCCGTGAGCCACGCGTGCCCGCACCCGCCCCTCTGCCCGCCGCCGTCGAACCCGTCGTCGCCGCCGTGCTCCAACCTGAGGAACGCTCCCGGGTCGAGGCGGCGGGAACCGGATGGTTCTCGCTGGTCCATCGCGCGTCGATCCCTGACGCCATTCGTGCGGTCAGGGAACGACCGGTCGACGCCGTCCTCCTCTCGGTACACCAGTGCGGCGACAGGGCACTTGATGCCCTCCCCGACCTGGTGGACGGCTTTCCCGGTATTCCCACGGTCGCGCTGGTCAGCCGGCATGATTCGCAGGGATCGGAAGCACTGCTGCACCTCGGAGCCGGTGGGGTGCGTCAGGTGGTCGACGTGACCGGCCCCGAGGGCTGGCAGCGGTTGCGCCACGTCCTGGGCCAGCCAGCCACGCGCGACGTGGCCCGCATTCAGGGTCCCATACTCCTCGCGACGGGCGCCATCGCACCTGACGCCCAACTGTTCTTCGAGGTGCTCATCCGGCGGGCGCCCGATGTGCCGACATCGCGCCAGCTGGCCGATCGCCTCGGAGTCCGGTGCACCACCCTGATGTCCCGTTTCATGCGGGCGGACCTCCCGTCGCCCAAGAGCTACCTCGCCGCCATGCGGCTGGTGCATGCGGCGCTGCTCTTTGAGCGGCCGGGGCACACTATCGCGGACGTGGCCTACCGGCTGGACTATTCCTCACCGCAGAGCTTTGGTCGCCACGTCCGCGCCCTGCTCGGCATCACGACATCCGAGCTCCGGCGGCGGTTCCCCTTCGACCTGGCACTACAGCGTTTTATCGCGTTGCTGGTGGTGCCGTACCGGGCGCAGTGGGCGGAGTTCCGGCCCCTGGGAAAGCAGGAGGAGCGGTGAGGGGGTCGAGCGAAAGAAGACCGGGGCCGCAGGGGAAACCGTGGTGAGTTTCCCAGCCGCGCCCCGGGTTCGTTGTCTCCGCCTACCGCCTACCGCCTGCCGCCCAGAGCCTGAGGCTATTTCAGGGTCAATCTCGTGGCAGTAGTAAGTGCAACCACCCGATGACCAGCCCCCTCGAGCACTGCCCGACCCCCCTCTTCCCGGTCGACCACTGCCAGGACGCCGAGCACCTGGCCACCCTCCTCCTGAATCGCTGCAATGGCTTTCAGGGCAGAGCCGCCGGAGGTGATCACATCCTCGATCACGACGATTGGGTCGCCCGCGCGGAAGTTTCCCTCCACCCGGCGCCCGGTTCCGTGGGCCTTGGCTTCCTTGCGGACGCTGAAGGCGTCCATGACGGGAGGACTGGCGACGCTGGCGGCCGCGATCGCGTAGGCAACCGGGTCCGCTCCCATGGTGAGGCCGCCGACAGCGGTGGGGCTCCAACCGGCTTCCCGGAGAGCCACCAGCCCAAGTCGACCGATGAGGATCAATCCCTCCGCCGACATCGTGGTCAGCCGGGCGTCGACGTAGAACTCCGAGGTTCTGCCGGATGCCAGAACAAAGTGGCCGCGCCGCACCGACCGCGCGAGGAGCAGGCGGTCGAGGGCGGCGGCATCAGCTCCGGTCATCGCCCGAATATGTTCTGGAGGAAGCTCTTCCGTTCACCGGATTGGCGGAGTGCGGTGCATAAACTCAGGCAGAACTCGTCCACTGTCTTGCTGCGGACGGTCAGCTCCCGTGCCAGCCCTG
>JANOFA010000398.1:0-10867 GCA_031413355.1 Gemmatimonadota bacterium
CGATATCGGCGAGGAGCTCAGCAACCTCGAGCGCCAGCGGCAGACCACCAACCGGATCGTCAACGAGATCGAGACCCAGATCGGCGGGCTGAATACCCACGCCGATCAGGCGGCGACCGACCTGGCGCTGGCCCAGGACAATCTCGCCGAGAAGCGCGCGGTGCTGGCCCGGCGGCTGGCGGAGATCTACAAGCGCGGTTCGATGTACACCTTCGAGGTCATGGTGGCCGCGCAATCGTTTGGCGACCTGCTGTCGCGCTACAAGTACCTCTTTCTCCAGTCGCGGCAGGACCGGAGCCTGGTGGACGACGTCGAGAAGCTGACCGCCCGGGTGGACCGGCGACGCAAGGAGATCCTACAGGTGCGCACGGAGCTGGACCGGAGCCGGGAAGATCGGGCGACTGAACTCAGGCGCTACGGCGCGCTGGTCGAAGAGAGTGGCCGCCGACTCCGCGACGTCCGGAAGAGCGCCAAGACCACCGAGCAGCGCCTCACGGTGCTGGAGCGTGACGAAGCACAGCTCAACAGCCTGCTGGCTGAACTGGAAACGCGGCGGCGCACGGCGGCGGCACGCAATCCGGCCGCGACGGGAGTGGTCGGCGCCGGCACACTCACGACGGCGGATATCGGCAAGCTTGACTGGCCGGTGGACGGGCAGATCGTGGTGACCTTCGGGCGGGAACGGCTGGCCTCGGGAGCGACCATCCGCAACAACGGGATCGGCATCGGGGCTGCGGTGGGAACCCCGGTCAAGGCGGTGGAGGTGGCGACGGTGGAGCGAGTCCAGCGGCTGGGGACCTACGGGCTCACGGTCATCCTCGACCACGGCAATGGGTACCGATCACTCTATACCCAGCTCGATCAGGCCAGGGTGGCGGTCGGCGACAAGGTGACCCGGGGGATGATCATCGGGACGGTGGGGGGAGAGACCACCGACCATGGGCCGCATCTGTATTTCGAGATCCGCGGAGAGGATGGGATCGCGCTGGATCCGTCCGACTGGCTCAAGCGGCGCCGGTAGTGCCGGGTCGCAGGAACGGGTCCCGGACCCGCCCCAACCCGTCCCTACGCCGCGACGGTGTCCGCCGTGCCGATCCGTCCGTCGGTCTGCGACTTGCCCCGTAACAGCGCCGCTTCCACCAGGGCGAACATGTCCTGCGTGTCATTGGCGGCAGGATGCGGGAACGTCACGATGCCGGCTGAAAATGTCGGGCGATCATCGAGGCTCAAGTCAGGAAAGTTGTGGGCATCGATCCGGGCACGCACCCGGCCAATGGACGCCCGGGCGCCGACGAGATCCGTCTCCGGCAGCAGCAGCGCGAATTCGTCGCCGCCATAGCGACTCACGAAGTCCGGCGCACGGACCTCCCGCAGCAGCAAGCCGCCCAGTTCGGCCAGGACCCGGTCTCCGACGACCGTGCCGAACCGCTCGTTGTACCCCCGCAGGTGATCCACATCGAGCAGGACCAGGCTGAAGCTCAGGGCGTAGCGCCGGGCCCGCTCGAATTCCTCCTGAATCCGCCGGTCGAGCGCATCGGGATTGCTGCAGCCGGTGAGCATGTCGGTCGCGAGTGCGCTGGCTTGCCGCCGGGCGACGCCGGCGCGACGTTCCTCGTTCTCCAGCAGCCGCGCCGCAGCCCGGAGCAGCCGCTCGGCAAAACTGAGCTGTTCCTGCGTCAGCGGTGGATCCTCGCGACGGGTGCGCAGCAGGAAGACTCCCGCCGGACGGCCATGCAGGTTCACCGGGATCACGGCCACGCTGCGCACGTCGGCGGTGACACCGAGTTCCTTCCACAGCGGCCGGATCTCGGCAAAGTAGGCGTGATGCTCGAGGTCCGGGATGAACACCGTCTGCTCGGTCCGGAGTGCCTCACGAATTTCCGGATAGCGGTACAGGTCCACCCGGAGGTCACGGGTGGCGGGCTTCTCACAGACGGCCACGACGCGACCGTACCGTTCCCAGGGAGAGGCCAGCAGGAAGGAACAGCGGGGAAGTTCAAGAGCGAGCCCGACCCGGCGCACCAGCGTCTCGACAATTGCATCGGAGCGGAGCGACGAGGAAAGCTCTTCGAGGATGTCGAACATCAACTCCTGGCGCCACACCTCCCGCCGCTCCGTGACCTCCCCTGCGGGGGCGCGCCGGAGCCGGGCAGACAGCCGGGCGGTCAGTTCGCCGAGATGAACCGGTGCGGACAGCGCATCATCTGCTCCCATCGTGAGCGCCTTGACCGCGCCGTCGCTATCATGCTCCGCCAGCATCACGATGCGAGGGATACCGGCCCAGGCTTCCCCGGCGAGCGTGTGCAGGGCGCGCTCCAGATGCTCATCGGCGCGGGGCGCGGCGATGAGCACCAGATCGGGCGCGAGTGCGGGCGGAGTGCCGGTTTCACCCTCGGACTCGAGCAGGTGGTAACCGCCGCGCGCCAAGGCCCGCTCCAGCCCGTGGGGCCGGGCGGCAGCGTCACCGAGCAGCAGAATCCGGCGCGGCGGAGTGGGGGCAGTCACAATGGAATCAACGATGGTGTCCCGGAGTGGCGGCGGAACGTACCCGGGCGCTTCCTGGTGTCAAGGAACTCTCCAGCATGGCGCAAACCCCCGCTCCACCGATCGAACTGCTTGGGGCCCATGTTTCGACCCAGGGCGGTGTGGCAACAGCACCAGCCAGGGCCGCGGCCATCGGCGCCTCGGCCCTGCAACTCTTTACCAAGACCCCAAACCAGTGGCGGGAGCCCGCCATTGACGAGGGGACCCGCACGGCATTCCGGGAGGAGCTGGAGAGTTCGGGGGTACGCGCAGTGGTGTCGCACGATTCGTACCTTATCAACCTGGCCTCCCCGGTACCCGAGCTAAGTGCACGCTCTGTCGCGTCTTTCATCGCGGAACTGCGACGATGTGAACTGCTGGGGATTCCCCACCTGGTGTCGCATCCGGGCAACTATATCGATGACCGGGAACACGGGATCGAGCGCAACGCCGCGAACTACGCTCGCTGCCTCGCCGCTGTTCCCGGCGTGGTCATGGTCCTCATGGAGACCACGGCGGGCACCGGGACCGCCCTTGGGCGGACCTTCGCCGAACTGGCTGCCCTGCGCCGGCTGATCCCCGAGCCGCAGCGTTCGCGCATCGGCTTCTGCGCCGATACCTGTCACCTCTACTCGGCCGGCTACGACCTGGTACACAACTCGGACGCGGTCTGGGCCGAGTGGGACGAGGTTCTGGGCCTGGAGCACCTGCGCTGCCTCCACCTGAACGACTCGAAGACGCCCTTCGCATCGCACCGTGACCGGCACGAACTGATTGGCGAGGGGAGCCTCGGCTCCATCCCGTTCCAGTACCTGATGCGCGACCGACGGTTCGACCACGTCGTGAAGATCATCGAGACTCCGAAAGGGGACGACATGATCACGCTCGACCGCAAGATGCTGCACCGGCTGCGTGCGTACGGTCGAGGGGCTGCACGTCCCCCGCGTTGACGATCCCCTCACCTGACGGCATCTTTGGCGATATGAGAATTCTCCGCCGCACGCTGATCCTCGCGCTGCTGTGCCCTGCCGCGCTCGCCGGACAGATTCGCTACAGTGCCAGTCTCGACTTCATGGGCGGCACCAAGCTCAGCACCGACCAGATCTTTCAGGAGATCACGGTGAGTCAGAAGCTCGCCCCCACCGTGGTTCTCGGCGCCTCGCTGCCGGTCTCGGCGCGGGAACGCTTCGGGGTCGAGCTGGGACTTGGATTCGGCGGCACCAGCATCAAGGAATCCGGATTCCCAACCACCCAGGGCCCATCGTATCGCACGCTGAGCCTTACGGGTGGAGTCGAGGGTCCCATCCTTGGCCGGCTGCGCTACCGGGCTGGCGCTGGCATCCTCAAGTACCTGCCGGACAAGCAGGATTTTTTCCGCCGGGGCGGCCCCACGCTGCTGCTGCTCACCGGGGGTGCCAGCTATCACATGCCACTGAAGGGCGCGCTGGGCCTGGTGGCGCGGTTCCGGTATGACTACCAGCGCTTTTCTTCGGAAGAGTTTGCCGCCAACGGCTTCACCAGAACCCAGGATGTCCACCGCCTCGGCGGCGGCCTTGGAATCGAGTTCCAGCTCCCATGAACCGCTCAAGCACATGCAGTCTCGTGACCGCCCTCGCGCTCGCCGGCGGCATCGCGTGCAGCGACATGATCTCCCCCTCGCGCAGTGCGCGTTACGACTGGCGCCTGTTCATCGCCTATGACAGCGCCGGGCCGCAGATCGACACACTCAGCTTCCATTGGCCGCGGACCTCGCTTCCGGTGAAGATCTGGGTGGAAGATCAATTCAGCGTGCCACAGCGCATCCAGGAAGGGATCTCGCTCTGGCGGAGTGCCTTCCTCTACCACGAGTGGGACGGCCGGGTCGTCGCGGATTCTGCCACCGCCGATGTCATCGTGCGCACCATTCAGCCGCCACCCTTGAGTTTTCCCGCACCCCCGCGGCTCGCGGCCTTCGTCCCCTCCTGCATCGGGGCAACGGATATCGACACGGTCAACACCCGGTTCCAGCTGCGGCTGCCCATCCGGCTCTATATCTATCCCAGCATCCCGGGGGCGCCCGATATCGATGAATGCCTCCGCACCGTCGCGGCCCATGAGCTGGGACACTCCATGGGGCTGTTCCAGCACTCATCCGACTCGCTGGACCTGATGTACGCCGTGCCGACCGCTGACGCGCTCACCAACCGGGATCACGGCACGGCGGAGAACGTCTACCACTTCCCGGCCGACATGGTGCCGTTCCGCCCGTAGGTCAAAGCTGAATAATCATTCATCGTTGGCCCCACGGTTGCCCCGGGGTTGCCCGCGGATGATCTTTCCGTCCCCGCGCGAGGGCCGCTGGTGGTATCCGGTCGGCCCATCGTGCCAAGCGACGGAGTCTTTCGGATGACCGCGACGACCAAGCCCCGGCAGGCTGCCGCCTCGATTCCACCCTGGGTGACGAATACCCGGCTCAAGGAGTGGATCACGGAGATGGCGGGGCTGTGCCAGCCCGACCGAATCCACTGGTGTGACGGCTCCGACACCGAGTACAACGTGCTGTGCGACCAGATGGTCGCCTCCGGCACCCTCCGCCGCCTGAATCCCGACAAGCGCCCCAACAGTTTTCTCGCCCTCTCCGATCCGAGCGATGTCGCCCGGGTCGAGGATCGCACCTACATCTGCAGCAAGCGCCGCGCGGACGCCGGCCCAACCAACAATTGGGTCGACCCCCGGGAGATGCGCGCCACGCTGAAGCGGGTCTTCTCCGGCAGCATGCGCGGCCGCACGATGTACGTGGTGCCGTTCAGCATGGGCCCGATCGGCTCGCGCCTGGCCCATATCGGCGTCGAACTCACCGATTCGCCCTATGTCGTGGTCAACATGCGGATCATGACCCGCATGGGCCGCCCGGCGCTGGAGGCACTAGGCGACGGCGAATTTGTCCCCTGCGTGCACTCCGTGGGCTACCCGCTCGCGCCCGGCACCGAGGATGTCGCCTGGCCGTCGAACAAGGACGAGAAGTATATCGTCCACTTCCCCGATGATCGCAGCATCTGGTCCTACGGCAGCGGTTACGGTGGCAATGCGCTGCTGGGCAAGAAATGCTTCGCGCTGCGAATCGCGTCGGTGATGGCGCGGGATGAGGGCTGGATGGCCGAGCACATGCTCATCCTCGGGCTCAAGAGCCCCGATGGCGAGAAGCGCTATGTCGCCGCCGGCTTCCCCAGCGCCTGTGGCAAGACCAACCTGGCGATGCTGGTGCCCCCCGTGGGCTGTGAAGGCTGGACCGTCACGACGGTGGGCGACGACATTGCCTGGATCCGCCCGGGACCGGATGGCCGGCTGCACGCGATCAACCCGGAAGCGGGCTTCTTCGGCGTGGCGCCCGGGACCTCGGCGGACTCGAATCCCAACGCCATGGCCACGATCGCCCGGAACACCATCTTCACCAATGTCGCCCTGACTCCCGATGGCGATGTCTGGTGGGAAGGCATGACGGACTCGGCGCCGCCCGTGCTCACCGACTGGCAGGGCCAGCCGTGGACCCCGGGCTGCGGCCGGAAGGCGGCCCACCCGAATGCACGCTTCACCGCGCCGGCATCGCAGTGCCCTTCCATCGACCCGGAGTGGGAGAACCCTGATGGCGTCGTCGTCAGCGCCTTCATCTTCGGCGGCCGCCGCGCGTCGCTCGTGCCGCTGGTGTACCAGGCGGTGAACTGGAACTTCGGCGTCTACCTCGCCGCGACGATCGGCTCGGAAACCACGGCCGCCGCCACCGGCGCCGTCGGCCAGGTGCGGCGCGACCCCATGTCGATGCTGCCGTTCTGCGGCTATCACATGGGCGACTACTTCAACCACTGGCTGCAGATGGGGCGGCAGATCGCCGATCCACCACGGATTTTCTGCGTCAACTGGTTCCGCAAGAACGCGAACGGGGATTTCATCTGGCCGGGCTACAGCCAGAATCTCCGCGTGCTCAAGTGGATCTTCGGACGCATCCGCGGCAAGAGCGGCGCGACCGAGAGCCCGTTGGGCTGGATGCCACGCTACGAGGACCTCGACTGGAATGGCCTCTCGTTCGCGCCCGAGACCTTCCGTGACCTCATGTCCGTTCCGCGCGAGGCGTGGAAGTCCGAGGTGCTGACCCACCAGGAGCTCTTCGAGCGGCTGTACGACCGCATCCCGAAGGATTTCATCCTCATGCGCGAACTGGTGGTCTCCAGCCTCTGGCGTTCACCGGAGGAGTGGAAGCTGGCCTCCGAGCTGGACGAGGAGTGAGGGCGGGAAGTAGCGAATCGAGGTGGTGAACACGCGCAGGGGCCGACCGGCGGTCGGCCCCTGCGCGAATGTCCCCCACACCCCCTTCCGCACCCCTCCTGCCCTCCCTCATCTTCCCGCATGCCCGACCTCGAAGTCATCCGCGACCCGCTGTGGGACAACATCCGGCTGGACGCGGCGGCGCTCGCGGCACTGGACACCGCCCCGATGCAGCGGCTCCGATACATCCGCCAGCTGGGGCACGCCTTCCTGGTCTATCCCGGCGCCACCCACACCCGATTCGAACACGCGCTTGGCGCCTACCACCTCACCCGGCGCGCCCTCGCCGCGCTGCAGGAGCGAGGGGAACTGGTCCTCGCGCCGGAAGCCGATCAGCAGGCGGCGCGGCTCGCGGCACTGCTGCACGACATCGGCCACTATCCCTTCTCCCATGCGCTCGAGGAAGCCGGGTTTCCCCATCATGAGGGACTCGGCGTCGGGCGCCTGGGACGGGCCCCGCTGCGGGAGGCGCTGGAGGCCGTAGGCGGACCCGACCTCGCGGCCCGGATCGGCGGGTTCGTTACTGGGAAGAGCCAGAGCCCGCTCCGGGGGCTGATCTCCGGGTCGCTCGATCTCGACAAGATCGACTACCTGAGTCGCGATGCGCTGATGTGCGGTGTGCCCTACGGGGCCGTCGATGTCGACCGCCTGCTCGCGTCACTCACGCTCATCGACGTGGGGGGCGGCCAAGTCGAGCTGGGGGTGCAGGAAAAGGGCATCAGCGCCCTGGAGTCCCTCCTGTTCGCCAAGTACCAGATGTACCGCAACTGCTACTGGCATCACGCGGTCCGGAGCGCCACCTGCATGTTCAAGCGGGCGGTCCGCGCCACCGTGCACGCCGGCGAGCTGACCGTCGACGCGATTGCGGACGCGACCGATGATGGTCTCACGGAACGGCTGCTCGCGCGTGACCCGAGCGGGCTGGCCCGGCCGGTCCGCGAACGCCGGCTGCACAAGCGCGCCCTCGATCTCCCCGCGAGCGAAGTGCCGACCGAGCCCGCGTCGCCCTGGTTCCGCGATCGTCCCGATCTGCTGGAACGGGCCGAGGATCGCCTGGCCGATGAACTTGGCCTGGTGCATGGCGACATCCTGCTCGACTTCCCTTCCAATCCGACCATGCTCGCCGTCGACCTGCCGCTCCGGACCCGCAACGGCAGTGTGGAGCGGCTGACGGGCGAAGGTCGCACCGGGCAATTCGGATTGCCGCGGGTGGCGACGGAACTCTATCACAGCGCCCGCCGGTTTCGCGTCTTCACCGTGCGGCCACTCAGCCGGTCCATCGATAACGTGCGCGAGCTGTTGGGGATGACGGCGGCGGAGCTGGACCATCGGTTGGGGGAAACGCGGACGTTACTGGCGTAGGCGACGCACGCAGGGGCGAGGCTTGGCCTCGCCCATGGTGGTGTGCGACAGATCATTCATGCCGGATCGCCTCGATCGGTGACAGCCGCGAGGCCCGGAGCGCGGGATACAGCCCAAAGGCCAGACCCACCGTCAGCGCCGCCACAGCGCATACCAGCACGGTGCCCCAGGTGAACGCCGCGTAGATGTCCGCCTTGGTTTGGTGCCGCATGACTGCGGTGACGGCAAACGCCCCGCCCAGGCCAAGCCCAGCGCCGAGGGCGCTGCCCAACCCGGCAATAGTCACCGACTCGGCCAGAAACTGGATCAAGATATCCCGCCGACTCGCCCCGACAGCCTTGCGGACCCCGATCTCGCGGGTACGCTCGGTGACCGAGGCAAGCAGCACGTTCATGATGCCAATGCCGCCGACGATGAGCGAAATGCCGGTGATTGCACCCATGAACAGCCGGAACAGGATCATTCCCTCCTCCACCTGTTCCAGTTGTCCCCGGTTGGTCTCGACCAGCGCCACCTTTTTCCAGTCCCCAAAGCGTTGCGCCAGCCAGCGCTCAGCCGCCTGCTGCACGGGAGTGACGTCCTCAATCGTACGGGCCCGAAGCACCAGCGTCGGAGCTCGCGGTCTCGGTGTCGGCGCCAGCGCATCGCCTACGCCCTGGATCGGGACGTAGGCGGCACCCAGCTGTTCCCCCTCGACCGCCGCCAGCACCCCGATGATGCGCCGGTCCCGCTTCCGGACCTGCACCATCACCCCCACCGCCTCCTCCGGCCGCCGGCCGGTCAGCCGACGCGCCAGCGTCGAGCTGACCACAACCACCGGGCTGTTGCTGTCGGCTTCGGCTGGCGTGAAGTACCGTCCGGCAACGAACTTCAGTCCCACCTGACTCGCCAGACTCGGCGACGACGCGGCGACGCCGACCTCCTCGATGCGCCCAGCCGTCCCGGAAATCGCTGAACGGCCACCCACCGTAAGCGTGGCTTGCTCAGCACCGGGACTCGCCGCGACGATGGCGTCCGCGTCCGCCGGGGTGAAGATCGGGTAACTGTCGACTGGGAAGGTCTGCCCGTCAATCGTGACGGAGGTCCGTGCCGCGACCAGGATCGACTGGACGTCGGTGGAACGGGCGATCTGTTCGCGGACGAATTGCTCCATCCCATCGCCCAGAGCCAGGACGGCTACCAGCGCCGCGGCTCCGATCACGACTCCTAGAGTGGAAAGCGCGGTGCGGAGTGGATTGGCGCGGAGGGTGGCAAATCCAGCGACGATCGATGCGGTGTTGGGTGGGTGCATGCCGGGAGTACGAAGCTCCGGCCTGCATGTTTCACTGTGCGCCGCCGTGCCCTAGGGCTTCTTCGGCCTCGCCGCGGCGGTGATCGTCGGGTTCGTGGTCTCGGTCGGCACGTCCTGCTCGATGCGGATGATGATCGCGGTGATGTTGTCGAGCCCGCCCCGCCGATTGGCATCGTTGATCATCCGGTCGACCCACTGCTGCGGACCGCCCTCGGCCTGTAGAATGGCGGCGAGGTGTTCGTCCTCCAGCATGCCGGTGAGCCCATCGGAGGCGAGCAGCAGCACATCGCCCGGCCGGAGGTGGCCAAAATACAGATCCGGCACCACCTCGGCATTCGCGCCGATACAGCGGGTGATCACATTGCTGTAGGGGTGGACCCGCGCCTGTTCGGTGGTGAGCAGGCCCAGATCCACCTGCTCCTGCACGTAGGAATGATCCTTGGTGACCTGGAGGAAGTTGCCGTCGCGCAGCAGGTAGGCCCGGCTGTCGCCGACCTGCCCCACGATAAACCGCTGCGGCAGCAGCGTGAGCACCGTCGTCGTGGTGCCCATGCCGCGCTTGTCGTGCTCCGTGAGTGTCCGGTCGAAAATCGAGGCGTTGGCCTCGATGATCGAGTTCCGCATCCGTTCGCCGGCCTGGTCGTCACTGAGGCCGCGCAGGCTGCCCAGCTCGCGCGAGATGATGCGCACCGCCATCTCGCTGGCGACCTCGCCGGCTGCATGCCCCCCCATCCCGTCCGCCACGATGAAGACACCGCGGTCGGACAGCATGAGGTAATTGTCTTCGTTCCCTGACCGGACGATGCCGGTGTCGGTACGAGCTGCGCAGGTGAACCGCACGAGTTCAGGCTACCTCGTCAGGAGAACGATGGCGACGATGGCGAGGATCACCACCACGACGGCGGGGATGACCCACGACGGCAGACCGCGCGGCGGCGGCGAGGACACCATCACCGGTCGTCGCGAGCCCGACTTGCTGAGGGCAGGCTCCGCCGGGAGCACCGGACGAGCCGGTCGCGCTGGCCCGGCCACCGGGGCGGGTGCCGCGGGTTCAGGCGCTGCCGGAGGTGGCAATGTGGGCGGCATCGGGGTCACCGCAATCGGCACCGCCGGTGTCGGTGCGGCCGCGGAGGCAGCGATCGGTGCCGGCGCCGGGGGTGGTACCGGCGCTGCGGTGCCCGGCGCCTTGATGGCCCCCATCACCTTCGTACCAGAGCCTCCGCCCATGCCGAGATGCTCGTCGGTCGGCTCGAACATGACGGAGATCTCGCCGAAGCGAACCACCGCACCGGGTCCCAGCACCGTTTCGCCATGCAACCGCTCGCCATCGACCCACGTGCCGTTGGTCGAGTCGGTGTCGCTCAGCACCCAGATACCGTCCCGCCGCTGCAG
>JANOFA010000399.1:0-3213 GCA_031413355.1 Gemmatimonadota bacterium
CCCAACGGGCGCGGAGCCGCGGGCGCGGGGCGCGCCGGGACTTCGCGCGACCGCAACCACTCATCGAACCGCCGGAGCGCAGGACCGACGAACTTCCCTCCCGCCACCCCGACCAGCAGCGTCACGCCCGCGATCAGGGCGAACGCGGCGATGGTCCGGGCCACGCCACCGGCCAGGGCGAGCGGTCGCGCGATCACGAGTGCGAGCAATACCCCCGCACCAAGCGCCGCCGCCGCCAGCGGACGCTGCCGCCAGTGCGTGGCCGCTCCCAGCGCCGTCAGGCATGCCGCGAGCAGCACCAGTGCCGCCGTCGTGGCGAGGTAGCTCCGCGGGAGGGATGCCGACTGCCAGTCGCCCCCACCGGCAACCGCCAGGCTTGCGGCCGCGAGCGTCGCCAGCACCGCCCCGGCGAGGGCGCGACAACGCGCGATGCGATCCTCCAGCAGCACCGCGGCGAGGCTGAGGAGCAGCGGAAAGACGGCGGGAATCGACGGCATGGAGGGAGTATAGTCGTCGTCGCACCCTGCGACGAACCCTATACAATTGAAGTACGGCGGCGCAGCTTTCCGGGGTGCCGTCGCGGTGAACGCCTCCCGCCGTCGGCGCGCCGCGAAGAGACATGATCCAGGGAAACGAGCACCATCATGACAACCAGCCATCGCGCCCACAATACAGTTCGCCTCCTCCTCGCCGCAGTGATTGCTGGCGGCTGTTCCAACGATACCACCGGTCACTTCAGGATGTCCTACCTCTCGCCCAGCACCCGCTGGGTGGCGGCGGGCTGGGTCTACAATCTTGTGGCGGATGCCCCCTCGATGACGAGTTTTCTCCCCGTCACCCTGAAGGGCGTCACCGTCGTGGCCCCCAGTGAAACACCGCTCGGCGGGATCGTCCTTCCCTGACTTACCCGGGGAGCGCGTTTGGTCCCGCGCGCTCACTCCCCTATCCTTCCGCCCGATTCACCGACCGTCCGACTGCCTGACCATCCGGCCGTCTGACGGTTGACGCATTCAAGGATCTGGCATGGCGCTGCTGGGCATGAGGGATGTGAGTATCGCCTTTGGTGGACCGGCCATCCTCGACCGGGCCAACCTCGGGATCGAGCGGGGCGAACGGGTCTGCCTCCTGGGCCGCAACGGCACCGGCAAAAGCACTTTGATGAAGTTGCTCGACGGCTCCATCACCCCGGACGCGGGTGAGGTGATCCGTCAGACCGGCGCCACGATAGCCCGGCTTGAGCAGGATGTGCCCGGCGAGCTCGCCGGTACCACTTTTGATGTGGTCGCCGCCGGACTGGGCGAGGCGGGCACGCTGCTCGCGCGCTACCACGAGGCCAGCCACCGGGTGGGCACCAGCGGGGGGAGCGACGCCGCCCTCCGCGAGATGGACCGGCTGCATCACGCCCTCGATGCTGTCGGCGGCTGGCAGCTCGAGACCCGGGTGGAGACGGTGCTCTCCCACCTCGGCCTCGAGGAGGACACACCCTTCGGCCAGCTCTCCGGTGGAAGGAAGCGCCAGGTGCTGCTGGCCCGCGCGCTGGTACGCCAGCCCGATGTGCTCCTGCTCGACGAGCCCACCAACCACCTCGATGTCGACGCCATCGAGTGGATGGAGGATGTCCTCATCGGCCGGGGCGCGACGCTGCTCTTCGTCACCCACGACCGCGCCTTTCTCCGCCGCCTCGCCACCCGCATCATCGAACTCGACCGCGGCAAGCTGGTCGACTGGGGCACCGGCTACGACAGCTACCTCGAACGCAAGGAGGCGTCCCTCACCGTCGAGGAGAAGGAGTGGGCCGAGTTCGACAAGAAGCTGGCGCGGGAAGAGGTGTGGATCCGCACCGGCATCAAGGCGCGCCGCACCCGCAACGAAGGCAGAGTCCGCGCACTCGAGGCGCTGCGGCTGGAGCGAAGTGCGCGCCGCGAACGCGCCGGCACCGTGCGACTGCAGGCCCAGGAGGCGGAACGCTCCGGCCGGCTGGTGGTGGATGCTCGCGGCGCCGGGTTTTCCCACGGCGCGAAGGTCGTCGTGCGGGACCTCACCACGACGATCACCCGCGGCGACCGCATCGGCCTGATCGGGCCGAACGGTTCCGGCAAGACCACCCTGCTCCGCCTGCTGCTCGGCGAGATCCAGCCCGGCACCGGGACGATTCGCCAGGGGACCGGGCTCGAGATCGTCTACTTCGACCAGCTGCGCGAGCAGCTCGATCCCGAGGCCACGATCGCCGACAGCATCGCCCACGGGAGCGAGTGGGTCGAGATCGGCGAGAACCGAAAGCACGTCCTGGGCTACCTGCAGGACTTTCTCTTCCCTCCTGAACGGGCCCGTACTCCGGTGGGCGCGCTCTCCGGCGGCGAGCGCAACCGGCTGCTGCTGGCGCGGCTCTTCACCCGTTCGTTCAACGTGCTCGCGCTGGACGAGCCGACCAACGATCTCGACATTGAAACGCTGGACCTGCTGGAGGAGCTGCTGCTCGATTTCACTGGCACGCTCCTCGTCGTCAGCCACGACCGCGCCTTTCTGGACAACGTCGTCACCAGCACGCTGGTCATGGAAGGGAATGGGCGGGTGGGTGAGTACGTCGGCGGCTACGCCGACTGGCTGCGGCAGCGCCCGGCGCCGCGAATCGAAGGCCCTTCCGCTCCGAAGGCGGCCACCCCCGCCGCGCGCCCATCGCCCACCGCCGACAAGAGACGCAAGCTGAGCTTCAAGGAAAGTCAGGAACTGGCGACGCTGCCGGAACGCATCGATGCGCTGGAGCGGGAGCGTGAACAGCTTTTTGCCACCCTCGCCAGCCCCACCGCGCTGAAAGCCGGTGGCGCCGCCAAGGCGAACGCCCGGCTCAAGCAGCTCGCGACGGAGCTCGCCGCCGCGACGTCGCGGTGGGAAGAGTTGGAACTGCGGGCACAGCCATGAAGAAGAAACCGCGGGTGACCCGCGCCGCCCTGCGCGGTTGCTCGCTCGATTGAGCCATGCTTGGCAGCTCCTAACGTTCTGCGGCCGAACGCCGGCGCACACCGCGCGCCTCGAGATCCGCAAGGCGCTGTTGATTGCGCCGGCCGTCGTGGAACAACCAGCCGATCAAGCTGCCAACCGCCGCCACGACGACGGCGTATGATGCCCAGATGAATGCCGCGTGCGGTCCCAAATCCATGGCCCCACCTATATCGCAATCGATGCGGTACTGCCGCCGTGACGTTCGACTTCGGC
>JANOFA010000400.1:0-9425 GCA_031413355.1 Gemmatimonadota bacterium
AACATTTACAGCAGTAGAATCGCTGGCATCAGTTTGATCCCAAATGCCGGATGCAAAAACACCACGATCAAAAACTGCATCTTCAATTGCATAACTAATGCTGAAACGAGTAAGAGAAAATACTGCAAAATGCAAATCAAAATCTGCAGTATTTATTTTTTCTATTAAACGTGTTTCAGGTTCGTCGCTAGGAGAAAAATAAAGTTCCACTCTTTTGCCATCAATAACAAATTCATGTGGCGTATTATTCGTTTTATCAGGACCGAAATTGCCTCCGAACATTTCACGGTGCATCTGGGGGAGCGGGAGTGTTCGGTGCAGCGCCGCCACCAGAAGCTGGTGGAAGAGGCGCCTTCGCCCGCAGTGAGCCCGGAGCTCCGGGCCCGGATGGGGTCGGCCGCCGTCGCGGCGGCGGCGGCGGTCGGGTACCGGGGCGCGGGCACCTGCGAGTTCCTGCTGGCCACCGATGGCAGCTTCTACTTCCTGGAGATGAACACCCGGATCCAGGTGGAACACCCGGTGACGGAGCTGGTGTACGGGGTGGATCTCGTGCGCGAGCAGCTGCGGATCGCGCAGGGTCTGCCGATGCGCCTGCCGCAGGAACCGATGGAACCGCGCGGGTGGGCCCTGGAGTGCCGCATCACCAGCGAGGACCCCGCCAACGGATTTCTCCCCGATGCCGGCCGGATCAGCTACCTCCGCGTTCCGGCAGGTCCGGGAGTGCGGTGGGACGGCGGGTTCGAGGCGGGCAACGAAGTGACGCTGTACTACGACTCGCTGCTGGGCAAGATCATCGTCTGGGGTGCGACGCGGGACGAGGCAATCGCCCGGATGCGCCGGGCGCTGGGCGAGCTCGTGGTCACCGGGGTGGCGACCAACCAGGCGTTTCATCTCGCGCTGCTGGCCGATGGGGAGTTCCTTGCCGGACGGATCGACAGCCAGTTCCTCGACCGCAGGCCCGATCTGCTGACTCCACCGGTCGATTCAGCGCGCCTGACGGCGATCGCTGTCGCGGCCGTGCTGGCCGAAGATGAGGCCCGGCAGCAGCGGCGCCCCGCCGTGTCCACCGATGATCAGCGGAGTTCCCTCTGGCTCCGAGCGGCGCGGACGGAGAGCCTGCGCTGACCCGGATCGAGAGTATTGCGGCCGGCGGCGACGGGATCGGGCGGCTCGAGGATGGCCGCGCGGTCTTCGTGCCGCGCGCTGCGCCCGGGGATCTGATCGAACTCAGTCAGGTGCGGACCCAGGCGCGCTTTGCCCGCGGGCGGATCGCCCGGCTGGTCGAGTCTGGTCCGGAACGGGTCGAACCCGCCTGCGTGCACTACACCGCCGATGCCTGCGGCAGCTGCCAGCTGCAGCATCTGTCGGCGGCGGCCCAGCTCGAGGCCAAGCGCCGGATCGTGGAGGACACGCTGCGACGGATCGGCCGGCTGGAAGTGGATGTGCCGCCGGTCATCGCGGGGGAAAGCGCCTGGGGCTATCGCAGCCGGATCACCCTGGCCGTGGGCCCGGGGCGCCGTTTCGCCGGCTATCACACGTTAGGCGACGCCGGCCGGGTGTTCGGCCTGACCCACTGCGCCATCGCCGCGCCCGCCCTCATGCGACTCTGGCCGGTACTGCAGCGGCACCTCCATCTCCTGCCGACCGATGCGACCCACGTCATGCTGCGGCTCGATCGCACCGGGGCCCGGCATGTGGTGGTGAAGGCGGCGGCACATCAGGCCTGGGGCAATGGGCCCCGGCTGGGGGCGGCGCTGGCGGCGGCGGGAGAGCCGGCGACGATCTGGTGGCATCCCGAGGCCGGGGTCGCCCGGGTGGTCGATCACAGCGGCGAGCTGTTTCCCGCCACGGTGTTCGAGCAGGTCCATCCGGCGCTGGGCGACACCATCCGCGCCGCGGCGATCGCGGCGCTGGGGCCGCTCACCGGGGTGCGTGTCTGGGATCTCTACGCCGGCATCGGCGAGACCAGCGCCATGCTGCTCGATGCGGGAGCCCAGGTCGAGAGCGTCGAACTCGACCGCCAGGCTGTCGAATACGCCGAACGGCGTGTGGCCGCCGCAGTCCTGGCTGGTCCCGCTGGGGCACCGGCCATCGTTCGCCGGGCCGGCCGGGTCGAGGATCTGGTGCCGACGCTCGGGCGGCCCGGCGCCGTGATCGCCAATCCGCCGCGGGCCGGGTTGGCGCCTCCGGTGATTGCGGCGCTGCGCGACCGTCGTCCGGCACGAATCGCCTACATCTCCTGCGATCCGGCCACGCTCGCCCGTGATCTCGGTCGGCTCTGTGGTGCTGAGCCGGCGTTTCGGCTGGGCTCGGTTCAGCCGTATGATCTCTTTCCCCAGACCGCGCATGTCGAGATCCTCGCCCTGCTGGAGGCCTGAGTGAAATACTTTGTCATGATTGCGGGGCGGGAGCGGATCATCGAGGTGGAGGGGGAGCGGGTGGTGGTCGATGGTACCGTCGTCGAGGCCCACCTCTCGACGGTGCCCGGCACGCCGCTGCGGCATCTGCTGATGGATGCCGCCTCGCTGACGCTGGCCATGGATCGAGCCGAGCCCGGTCTCTGGGAAGTCTCGGTGCAGGGGGGGAGGCAGCGGGTGGAGGTGGTGGATGAGCGGACCCGCCATATCCGGAGCCTGACCGGGCCGGCGGCGGCCCGATCAGGGGCGGCGAACCTGCGGGCGCCAATGCCGGGGCTGGTCGCCCGTGTGCTGGTCGAGCCGGGCCAGCAGGTCGAAGCGGGGCAAGGGCTTATCGTGCTGGAGGCCATGAAGATGGAGAATGAGCTTCGGGCGGCAGCGGCGGGATGGGTGGAATCGGTGGCGGCCGTTCCAGGTCAGGCGGTGGAGAAGGGCCAGGTGCTGGTGCAGCTCCGCTCCACGGCGCCGACCACCGGCTCTTGACCTAACCCCTTCTCCGCCGCTAGGTTTGCGGACTGTGCAATTCGCGCACTTCAACTCAGGACACGCGCTGGTCATGAACACCTATTCCGCCAAGCCGAGCGAGATCACGCACGACTGGCATGTGGTTGACGCCGAGGGCGTTCCACTTGGCCGGCTCGCCAGCAAGGTCGCGCAGTTGATCCGGGGCAAGCACAAGCCGACCTTCACGCCGCACATGGACGGTGGCGATTTCGTCGTCGTCGTCAACGCCGAGAAGGTTCGCCTGACTGGCCGGAAGGTGGAGCAGAAGCACCACTTCCATCATACCGGCTACATGGGCCACGAGCGGTTCACGCCGGTCAAGAACCTCCTGCAGGGCAAGTTTCCCGATCGCGTCATCGAACATGCGGTGTTCGGCATGCTCCCCAAGAATTCCCTGTCGAAGCAGAAGCTTCGCACGAAGCTCAAGGTGTACGCGGGGGCGCAGCATCCTCACGCCGCCCAGATGCCCGTGCCCTACTCCGTCGCACCGAAGGCAAAGTGATATGAGCGGGAAGCCTGAATTCCGCTGGCAGGCCGTCGGCCGCCGCAAGACGAGCGTCGCGCGGGTCTACCTGACTCCCGGAACCGGGAAGTGGGACATCAACGGTCGCACACTGGGAGATTACTTCCCGCGACCGTCGCTGGTGTCGCACATCCAGCAGTCCTTTTCCGCCACCGACACCCTGGGCGCCTTCGATGTCCGCGCGCTGGTGAACGGCGGCGGGCTCACCGGCCAGGCCGGTGCCATCCGACTCGGTGTCGCCCGGGCGCTGGTGGAGGCGGACAGCCAGCACCGCGCCAAGCTGCGCACCGGCGGGCTGCTGACCCGCGATCCCCGCGCGGTCGAGCGCAAGAAGCCGGGCCGTTCCGGCGCCCGGAAGCGGTTCCAGTTCAGCAAGCGGTAGGATGGTGGGGCAGTCGGTCCGGCGCACGCGCCGACCGACTCCTCCTGTTCCAAGCCAGGGAGGGAAATCCCGCCTGGTATCCAGTACGTCGCGGGATCGCCAGCAGGGTGCCTCGGTCACGGGGTTCGCCGGCGAGATGAACGCGACGGACGCTCAACCCCTGCGCAACCGCCCGCGAGAACGCGGCGGACCTGCGCCCCAACGTCAGGAAGGGTCGTTCCCCGATGGCTCAGCCGCAGATTCAGGACTTGCTCGAGGCCGGTGTTCATTTCGGCCACCAGACCCGCCGTTGGAATCCCAAGATGCGCCGGTTCATTTTCGCCGAGCGCTCCGGCATCTACATCATCGACTTGCAGAAGACGTACAAGCAGATCCTGGTCGCCCAGGAACTGTTGAGAAGCGTCGTGCAAAAGGGTGAAGGGGTGCTGTTCGTCTGCACCAAGAAGCAGCTCAAGGCGACGGTCCAGGCCGAGGCCGCCAACTCCGGCTCGTTCTGGGTGACGGAGCGCTGGCTGGGCGGCATGCTGACCAACTTCCAGACGATCAAGAAGCAGATCCGCCGGCTCAAGGACCTGGAGCAGGGCTCTGCCGAGGGTGAATTCGAGAACTACACCAAGAAGGAAAAGCTGCTGTTCGAGCGTGAGCGGGAGAAGCTCATGCGGAACCTCGAGGGCATCAAGAACATGGCCCGGCTTCCCGGCGCGCTGTTCGTCGTGGACGCCAAGAAGGAGAAGATCGCGGTCTCCGAGGCCAACAAGCTGGGAATTCCGGTGGTGGCCATCGTCGATACCAACGCCGACCCGGACGTGATTTCGGTGCCGATCCCCGGTAATGACGACGCGATCCGCTCCGTCGCCCTGATCACCGAGGCGCTGGCGAGTGTCATTCGCGAGACCCGGGCGCAGACCCCGCAGCGCGGCGAAGCGACCGAAGGGGATGATGACTCCGAGACCTACAGCACGGACGGCGGGACCGAGGGCGATCCCGAAGCGGACCGGAAGAAGCGCCGCGCCCGCCGCAAACGCCGTCCCAAGCCGGAGGCGATCATCGCGGCACGGGTCAAGCACGACGAGGGGGGCGCGGAACCGGCGCCAGCCGCGGAAGCGTAATCCGGGCCGTGACGGCCTGACGATATTCCGCCGCCGTCCTTGGCCCCCCGGCCCGGGACGGCGGCTTCACATCGGGCGATCACGCGGGTCGCCCAGAGGAACGGAACGCAGGGCGAGTGGCCCTGGAAAACCACGGAAGGGATGACGCTATGGGGTTGCCGATTACCGCCAAGGATGTTGCCGAGCTCAGGGCCATGACCGGAGCGGGCATGATGGCGTGCAAGGCTGCGCTGCAGGAGGCCGAAGGCGACAAGGAGCGGGCCATTGAAATCCTGCGCAAGCTGGGCATGGCCAAGGCTGACACACGGAGCGACCGGACCGCATCGCAGGGGCTGATCGTGATCGAGGTGGCGCCCGGCGGCCATGAAGCCGCGATGATCGAGCTCAACAGCGAGACGGACTTCGTGGCGAAGAACGAGGATTTCATCACCCTGGCGCGCGATCTGGCCAGGCATGCGCTGAAGCATGCGCCGGTCGGAGCCCACGCCGGCTCGGCGATCGAAAACCAGCCGTTCCGCGACAGCACCGTCGGAGAAGCGATCAAGCTCATGTCCGGCAAGACCGGGGAGGCGATGGCCCTCAAGCGGGTGGCCCGCTTCACCCAGCCGGTCGGCACGGTCGCGCAGTATCTGCACTTCACCGGGCAGGTCGGCGTGCTGATCGATATGGAAGGCCCGGCCGGTGAGGCGCTGACCGGTCTCGCAAAAGAGCTGGGGCTTCACATCGCGTCGGCCGATCCGCAGCCGCTCGGGGTGGTCGAATCGGATCTGTCCAGCGATCTGGTGGCGCGGGAGCGCCGGATCGCGGAGGAGCAGGTCGCGGCAGAGGGGAAGCCGGAGAACATCCGCGCGAAGATCGTCGACGGCAAGGTCAAGAAGTTCGTCAACGACCGGACCCTGCTGGGTCAGCCGTTCGTGAAGGATGACAAGAAGGCCGTCGGCGACCTGGTCAAGGAAGCCGGCAGCGCGGCGGGTGGACCCATCACCATCCGGCATTTCGCCCGGTTCAAGGTGGGCGGCTGATGCGGCGGGCGTACTCCCGGGTGCTGTTGAAGCTCTCCGGCGAGGCGCTCGCCGGGGACAAGGGCTTCGGGCTGGACTACCGCGTGGTGGAGAACTTCGCGGAGGAGTTGCTGCTGGTCCACGCCCGCGGCACCCAGATGTCGCTCGTGGTGGGCGGCGGCAACATCCTGCGGGGGACCACGGCGAGCAAGCAGGGGCTGGACCGGGTCTCGGCGGATTACATGGGGATGCTCGCCACCGTCATCAATGCGCTGGCGGTGCAGGATATCCTGGAGCGCCGGGGGGTGCAGACCCGGGTGATGACCGCCATCCGGATGGAATCGCTGGCCGAGCCCTACATCCGGCGGCGGGCGCTGCGGCACATGGAGAAAGGGCGGCTGGTTATCTTTGCCGGCGGGACCGGCAATCCATACTTCTCGACCGACACTGCGGCGGTGCTCCGGGCCCTGGAGATCGAGGCGGAAGTCATCCTGAAGGGCACCAATGTCGACGGCATCTACACCGCCGATCCGCGGAAGCAGCCGGATGCGAAGCTGATTCCGGATCTCACCTTCCAGGATGCGCTGGTCAACGGCTACGATGTCATGGACCGAAGCGCGTTCGGTCTGTGCCAGACCAACCAGCTGCCCATCGTGGTCTTCAACATGAATACCGCAGGCAACCTCGACCGCGTGGTGCGCGGCGAACCAGTGGGGACCATCGTCCAATGAACACGATCGCGGACCTGATCAAGCATGCGCGCGAGCTGATGCACAAGGCCGTGGAGAACACCCGTAAGGAATTCTCCAGCATCCGCACCGGCAAGGCAACCACCACCCTGCTGGATACCGTCCGGGTGGACGCGTATGGCAGCACGGTGCCGATCAATCAGGTCGGAATGGTCGCGGCGCCGGAAGCGCGACTGCTCACCGTGCAGCCGTTCGACAAGGCACTCGCGCCGATGATCGAGAAGGCGATCCGTGACTCCGGGCTGGGGCTGAACCCGGCGAGCCAGGGCAATCTGATCCGGATCCCCATTCCGGCGCTCACCGAAGAGCGGCGCAAGGAGATGGTGAAGGTGATGAACCGGCTGGGCGAGGAAGGTCGCGTCGCCGTGCGCCACGCCCGGGGCGATGCGAACACCCGGATCAAGAAGCTGGAGAAGATCGCCGAGGATGACCGGACCCGGGGCGAGAAGGACCTGCAAAAGGTGACGGACGAGCACATCAAGCAGATCGACCAGCTGATCGCCGCCAAAGAGGCGGAGATCATGGAAGTCTGACGGGATGACGGACGAGCTGCTCCGCCAGGTCAAGCTGCACGGGGCACTGCCGGCCCATATCGCGATCATCATGGACGGGAACGGCCGGTGGGCCCGTGGCCGGGCGCTGCCACGGCCGTTTGGCCACAAGGCCGGGATGAAGGCGGTGCGGGAAGTGGTGGAGGGCGCCCTCGCCGCCGGCGTCGAGGTGCTGACGCTCTTCGCGTTCAGTCAGGAAAACTGGAGCCGGCCCGCCGACGAGATCGGCGCCCTGATGGAGCTGCTGGAGGAGTTTATCGCCCGGGAAATGGCCGAGCTGCGGGACCAGGGTGTCGCGGTGCGTTTCCTGGGCGATCTCGAGCGGCTCGGCCCCTCGGCGCGCGATGCCGTGGATCGGCTCATGGCGCAGACGAGCACTGGCAGCCGGCTCGCGCTCAACATCTGCATCTCCTACGGCGCACGGGCCGAGCTCACTCGCGCGGCGCGCCTGCTGGCCCAGGAAGTGGCCGCCGGGCGCATCACGCCGGCCGACATCGATGAAGATGCCATGCAGCGCCACCTCTTCACCGCGGCCTGGCCCGATCCCGATCTCCTGATCCGCACCTCCGGCGAGTTCCGGCTGTCCAACTTCCTGCTGTGGCAGCTCGCCTACGCCGAGTTCTTCGTGACCCCGGTGCTGTGGCCCGACTTCGGCCGACAGCACCTGTGGGAAGCGATCCTCGAGTACCAGCGCCGGGACCGGCGGTTCGGGAAGGTGACGGTGTGAGGGAGAGCGAGCGATCAGCTATCAGCGATCAGCGATCAGCCTGCAGCGGTGTTTTGCCGGCTGACGGCTCGCATGGTGGACTGCTGACTGCTGACCGCTGAACGCCCCCATGGCCTCCAACCTCACCCAGCGCATCGGCTTCGCCGTCGTCGCCATCCCCGTGGCGCTGGGGGTAGTCTGGTTTGGCAGCTGGCCGCTGGTCCTGCTGGTCTCCGCCGCCTCGGCGCTCGGTGCCCGCGAGCTGCTCGCCTTTGCCCGGAAGCAGAGCATCCCGCCGCTCGATCGCTTCACGCTGCTCTCCTCCGCCGTCCTGCCGTTGTATGTCTATCTCGCGATCACGCTGCTGCCCGGACTGGCCCGCGAGAGCTGGATCGTGTTCGGTCTGTGGCTGGTGCTGCTGTTGTCGATCGCCCTGCTGCGCCGGCGGCCGGACGAGCATCCCCTAACGGCCACGGCGATCACCGCCTTCGCGGTGCTCTACCCGGCGGGGCTCGCGTCCTTTCTGATCGCGATTCGTCACCTGAGTCCGGAATTCGGCGCGCGCTCCTGGGCTGGGGCGTGGCTGGTCTTCTTCCCGCTCGTCATCACCTGGGTGTGCGACACCGCGGCGATGTTCGCCGGCCGGGCCATCGGGGGGCCGAAGCTGTGGCCGGCCATCAGCCCGGGAAAGACCTGGGCCGGCAGCATCGCGGGCGTCGTCGGCGCTATCGCGTCGGTGCCACTGCTGAACCTGCTCATCCTCGAGCGTGTCGGCGTCGCGCTGCCGCTGCTGGAGGGTCTGACATTCGCCGCGGTCCTCGGCGTCGTGGGGCAGGCGGGCGATCTGGCGGAGTCGCTGTTCAAGCGGGAAGTCGGCGTCAAGGATTCCTCGGCCCTCATCCCGGGCCATGGCGGCGTGCTGGACCGGCTCGACTCGCTGTACTTCGTGCTGCCGGTGTCGGCGGCGCTGTATCGCCTGTTCGGCGTGCTCTAGTGCGCGGGGTCGCGATCCTGGGTTCAACCGGCTCGATCGGCAAGAGCGCGCTCGCGGTGCTCGGGCGCCAGCAGGAGCGCTTCCAGGTGGTGGCGCTCACGGCGCGCGACAATCGCGCGGTACTGGACCGGCAGGTCGCCGCCTTCCACCCGTCGCTGCACGGACTGGTCTCCGAGCGCGGGCCGGCACTGTTGGTGGAAGCGGCGACGCACCCCGACGCGCACATCGTGGTGAACGCCGTCGTGGGCACCGCGGGCCTCGATGCCACGCTCGCGGCGCTGCGCGCCGGGAAGCGGGTGGCGCTGGCCAACAAGGAAGCCCTGGTGATGGCGGGCGACCTGGTGCGGGCCGCGGCGCGCGAAGGCGGTGGCGAACTCGTTCCGGTCGACTCGGAGCACAGTGCGGTGCTGCAGTGCGTGACCGGGCGCGAGGCCGGCCTCTCCCGCCTGATCCTGACGGCTTCCGGCGGGCCGTTTCGCGACTGGCCGG
>JANOFA010000401.1:0-2542 GCA_031413355.1 Gemmatimonadota bacterium
GAGTTCACCCGGGTGACCGCCGACCTGGCCTGGTACAAGTCCCTCGGCGGATCCGTAGTGCTGGCCGCCCACCTGCGCGGTGGCGCGGTGTATTCGCCGAGCATCTCCCTCGACAGCGCCAGCGGCAGCTTCATCCCGCCGGAACAGCGGTTCTATGCCGGTGGGCCGAATGACGTGCGCGGCTACGACCTCAATGGCCTGGGGCCGGTGGTGTACGTCCTGAGCAACCGTCCGGGAGACACCCTCACGGTGCAGGACAGCCTTGATCTCAGGAGTGGCAAGCTGCGCCCCCGCTTCAGCGCTACGGGTGGCAACACCCTTGCCATCGGACAGCTGGAGCTGCGGGTGCCCTCGCCGGTCTGGGGCAACCGCCTCACGCTGGCGTTCTTCGTTGACGGGGGCACGCTGTACGAGCGCGGCAAGTCCAACCTGGCGCCGATAAAGTTCCGGGTGACGCCGGGGATGGGCCTGCGGATCAGCACACCGCTCGGGCCGGCCCGGTTCGATGTCGGCTACAACGGGTACGACCAGCCGCCCGGCGTGCTGTACCTGCAAAAATCCGATGGTTCCCTGGAACAGGTGCAAAGCAACTTCGTCCAGAAGCGCTCGAGCCGGCTCAGCTATCACTTCAGCTTCGGGCAGCCGTTCTGATGCGCCGGCACATCGGCCGCTTCAGCGCCGCGCTCCTGCTCGCGATCGTGCCGGCCATCTTTGGCGCGCTCGGCGCGCTGCTCTACACCGACTCGGGCACCCTGCTGCTGGGACGGATCGTCGGCCAGGAGCTGACGGCGCGCTTCCGCGGGAGTGTCGAAATCGGACGGATCAGCGGCTCGTTCTTCAGTGGCGTCGAGCTGACGGACATCAGGATCCGCGACTCCAGCAACGCCCCCTTCGCCGACGTGAAGCGGATCACGCTACGCTACGCTCTCCCCAACCTGCTGGCCGGCCAGGTCATCTTCACCAGCGCGGAGCTCGACGATCCCGTGGTCCGCCTCGTCAAGCGGAAGAACGGGCGGCTGAATCACCAGGAGATCTTCCGCCTCGGCGAGGGCCCCGGCGGCGGCAGGTCCCCACTGATCGAAGTGCGCAACCTGCGGATCCGGCGGGGTACGCTCGAGGTGCGTCTCCCCTGGTCCCCGCCCGACACGGCGCGCACCGCTGCCGCGGCGACCGCGGCGCTGGCCGCCGACCGCGCCCGCCCGGCTCGGGTCATCCTCGAGACCCCCGACGGCCTGCGCCGCGTCGTCGTGCTCGCGGATCTGAACGCCAGGCTGGCACTGCTCCGGATCAGCACGCCGGATCGCAAGCCGCTCAGTTTCGATATCGCCTCGCTGGCGACCCGGATCAGCGATCCGGCGATCACCGTCGTCGATCTGGCGGCGCACGGCTGGACCCACGACGACAGCCTGGGCTTCACCCTGCATCGTGCGGCCCTGCCCGACAGCCGTTTCAGCGGCGCCGGTGTGATTACCTGGCCGCACGGACCGGTGCTGTACGATTTTGCGCTTGACGCCAGCCGGCTCAACCTCGATGACCTGCACTGGATCTCGCCCGACTTTCCCGCCATGGTGGGAAGCGCGAAGGTCACGGCGAAGTGGCGCACCGAGCAGCAGACCGCCTACCGGCTGCAGCGCCTGTCGCTGCAGGGCGACGCCGGCCGGATCAGCGGTACCGTGACCGCCCTGGTGGACAATCATCGCGGACTCGGCGTGGAGGAGATGGCGCTCGACCTCACCGAGCTCGACCTCGATGTCCCGCGACCCTACCTCGATACGATGCCGCTCCACGGCACGCTTACCGGTCACCTCGAGGGCGCCGGCTTCAAGGACGGCATCGACCTCGATGCCGTGATGCTGTTCCGCGACCGGGACGTACCAGGCATCGCGGAAACTCGGCTGCAGGCCGCGGGACACATGATCCTGGGTGGTCCGCTCGGCACCATCTTCGACTCGCTCCAGCTCGTCGAGAGCGATCTGGACCTTCGCACCGTCCAGCACCTGGCTCCTCCGGTGGCGCTGCGCGGCCGGCTGGGTCTGACCGGCTGGCTGAGCGGACCGTGGCGGAATGTGACCTTCACCGGCACCATCCGGCACCGGGAAGACAGCCTGCCGGAGAGTCAGGCGACCGGTGTCGCGACGCTCGACACCAGACAGGACACCGTCGCCTTTGATGCGTCCCTGCGGATGGCCCCGCTGGTGTTCGACGGGGTGCGCCCGAGTTACCCCGGCATTCCGATTCGTGGTGCAGTCACCGGTCCCGTCACGATCCGCGGTACCATCGATCGCTTCGCCCTCGACGCTGCGCTCGAGGGGGATCTGGGTGCCCTCGCCATTCGCGGCACGATCGGTCAGCCGCCCGGACGGCTCGAGGCCGACAGTCTCGTCGCGCGCTTCACCGGACTCGATCTCTCGGTCCTGCGCGGGACCGGACCGCGCACCCGTCTTACCGGCAGCCTCGAGGCTGACGGCGCCGTTGACAGTATTGCCGGCCCGAGTGGCACGCTGGCACTGGATCTTCAGGCGGGCAGCGTCCTCGAGCTCCC
>JANOFA010000402.1:0-1983 GCA_031413355.1 Gemmatimonadota bacterium
TGGATGTCGTCGGTCAACGGGGAACCTCCCGGCTCGAGTCGTCCATGAGTACAAGGCCGTTGGCCGTTAGCCGTTAGCCGTTAGAGTCCAGCATTCAGCGTTCAGCATTCAGCGTTCAGCATTCAGCGTTCAGCGTTCAGCGTTCAGCACTCAGCGTCCCACATTCCATTGCGCTCTCCAGTCTACTCAATATCGCCTACTCCCGGCGCAGCACTGTCAGATGCAGCGCACGCAGATCTTCCGCCTTCACCTCGGTCGGTGCGCCTTCAAACAGCGCCCGCGCCGCGGTGGTCTTCGGGAACGCGATCACGTCGCGCAGTGACGTCGCTCCTGACAGCAGCATGGCGATTCGGTCGAAGCCGAGCGCGAAGCCGCCGTGAGGGGGGGCCCCGGCCGCGAGCCCGTCGAGCAGGAACCCGAACCGGCGGCGAATTTCTTCCGGCGCGATCCCCAACAGCTGAAAGATGGTGCGCTGGGCCGCCGGATCAGTAATGCGGATCGAGCCGCTGCCCAATTCGTTGCCGTTGTAGACTGCGTCGTAGTGCTGCGCCCGGCAATGACCGGGATCACTGGCCATCTTGCTCACGTCTTCCGGATGCGGCGCGGTGAACGGGTGATGGGCCGGCACGAACTGGCCCGTTGCCGCATCCTGCTCGAAGAGCGGGAAGTCCACGATCCAGCAGAAGGCATGCGGGGTCGCGGCGACCGTCCCGGGCCGCCGGGTCAATTCCGAGCGGACCGCATGCAGCGCTGGGCTCGTCACCGCATCTGGGCCTGCCACGGCCAGCAGCAGGTCACCGGTGTTCCCGTCGAGAGTCGCGAGCCCTTCCGCGCCAAAGGCCTTTACCCCCTGCCCTTCCCAGCCCGCCGCCGTCCGCCGGGCCCAGATGAGCCCGCCCGCCCGGGCCGACTTGGCGACCACGGTGAGCCCGTCGAGCTCCTTGCGCGAGATCTCCGTCCCGTTGGGCACGATGATTCCGCGCACCCGTCCGCCGGCTGTCCGTGCGGTGACGACAAATTCGGCGGCGTCGCCACGAAGGTGGCTGCTCCAGTCCTGCAGCTCGAAGCCGTAGCGCAGGTCCGGCTTGTCGATGCCGAAGCGCTCCATCGCCTCCTGCCACGTCAGCCGGGGGAACGGGATCGCAATGGCGTGACCGGCCACGCTCCAGAGCCCCACCAGTACCTGCTCGATATAGCCCTGCACGTCGGCCGCCGATACGAACGACGCCTCGATGTCGATCTGGGTGAACTCCGGCTGCCGGTCGGCCCGCAGATCCTCGTCGCGGAAGCAGCGCGCCATCTGGAAGTACCGATCGTAGCCCGCCACCATCAACAGCTGTTTGTAAATCTGGGGCGACTGGGGTAGCGCGTAGAATTCTCCCGGATGCACCCGGCTCGGCACCAGGTAGTCGCGCGCGCCTTCCGGGGTCGGCTTGGTGAGGATCGGCGTCTCGATCTCGAGGAACTCCAGCTCGCTCAGCACCTGACGTGCCCGTTGCATGAGCCGGTGGCGGAGCAGCAGACTCTGGAGCAGCTCGGGACGTCGGAGGTCGAGGATCCGGTGCTTGAGCCGCAGCTCCTCCGCCGGCAGCTCCTCGCCTTCCTTGCGGGCGACGGGAATCGCCGGCGTCTCCGCCGGGCCCGCGATCGTGAGCCCGGTGACGTGCACCTCCACCTCGCGTGATTCGAGAGCGGACTCCCGCGCACCGTCGGGGCGCAGCGCCACCGTGCCTTCCACCAGGATCACCGTCTCCTGGCCCAGCGTGCCGGCCCGCTTCAGCACTTCGGGCGGGGTCCAGGCGGGGTTGCAGGACAGCTGCATCACCCCGTGGAACTTCCCACACCAGATCAACCTGGCCAAGGTCGGGCCGGCGCTGGCCTCGGGATGCACCGTCGTGCTCAAGCCACCGCCGGACACCCCGTGGTGCGCCAGCTACGTCGCTCGGGTCGCCGCCGAGGAGACCGACCTGCCGGCCGGCGTCC
>JANOFA010000403.1:0-1537 GCA_031413355.1 Gemmatimonadota bacterium
GGGGGTCGGCGGTCTGAGCACTCTCGGAAACCTTAGCGGAAGCCCGCGCATGATCACCGCCGCAGCCGGAGCCGTCCAGTCCATCTCCGCCCTCGGTGACCTCGCACTCAACGCGCCGCGCTGCCGGCTCGCTGGACTCGAGCCGCTGACGATCGGCCCGGAGACCAATTTCGTCAACGTGGGCGAGCGCACCAACGTGACTGGGTCACGCCGCTTCGCAAAGCTGATCCTGGACGGGAAGTACGAAGCCGCTCTCGAGGTGGCGCGGCAGCAGGTGGACAGCGGCGCCCAGATCCTCGACATCAACATGGACGAGGGCATGCTCGATGCCGAGCGGGCGATGGCGACATTTCTGCGACTGATCGCAAGCGAACCGGACATCTCGCGCGTCCCGGTGATGATCGACAGCTCCAAGTGGAGCGTCCTGGAGGCGGGGCTCAAGAACCTGCAGGGCAAGGGCGTCGTCAACTCCATCAGCCTGAAGGAGGGCGAGGCGGAGTTCCTGCGCCAGGCGACGCTGGTTCGGCGCTACGGCGCCGCGGTGATCGTGATGGCCTTTGACGAGCAGGGCCAGGCCGACACCGTGGAGCGCAAGGTGTCGATCGGCGAGCGGGCATTCCACCTGCTGACCGAGCGGGTGGGCTTCCCGCCGGAAGACATCATCATCGACCCCAACATCTTTGCCATCGCCACCGGGATCGAGGAACACAGCGGCTACGCCGTCGCCTACTTCGACGCGGTGCGCGAGATCAAGCGCCGCCTGCCGCATGTGCTGGTGAGCGGTGGCGTCAGCAATGTCTCGTTTTCCTTCCGGGGCAACGACCCGATCCGGGACGCGATCCACGCGGTCTTCCTGTACCACGCGGTGCAGGCCGGCATGGACATGGGGATCGTGAACGCCGGGCAGCTGGCGCTCTACGATGACATTCCCGCCGACATGCGCGAGCGGGTGGAGGACGCCGTGCTCAACCGGCGGGCCGACGCGACCGAGCGACTGCTGCAGGTGGCGGAGACCTTCCGGAGCCAGGGCCGCGCGGCCGCCGCAGGTGGGGAGCCGGACCTCGCGTGGCGAAACCTGCCGGTGGTCGAGCGGCTGGCGCACGCCCTGGTCGAGGGGATGGACAGCTTCATCGTGGAGGACACGGAGGAGGCGCGCCTGCTCTTTGCCCGCCCGATCGAAGTGATCGAGGGGCCCCTGATGAATGGCATGAACATCGTCGGGGACCGGTTCGGCTCCGGCCGGATGTTTCTCCCGCAGGTGGTGAAGAGCGCGCGCGTCATGAAGAAATCCGTGGCGCACCTCATCCCGTTCATCGAAGCCGAGAAGACCGCCAACGCGGTGCGTACTTCCAAGGGCAAGGTGGTGCTCGCCACGGTGAAGGGCGACGTGCACGATATCGGCAAGAACATTGTCGGCGTCGTATTGCAGTGCAACAACTACGATGTCGTGGACCTTGGTGTCATGGTCTCATCGGCGAAGATCCTGGACGCCGCACGGACGCATAATGCCGACGTGATCGGCCTGTCCGGCCTGATC
>JANOFA010000404.1:0-1949 GCA_031413355.1 Gemmatimonadota bacterium
TTCAACGCCACGGGCGAAGGAAACGCATCCCCCTCTCCCGCGTGCGGGAGAGGGGGTAGGGGGTGAGGGCGCGGGAAGCGCTGGGTGACCGCTCCGGGAGCGAAAGAGGAGCTGACAGATACCGAATAACACGAAGAGACAGGGAACCATCCCCTGCCCCTCCGCGCCACCACAGACCCGATGGAGGTCAGTACGCCGGGCAAGCCTCAGTCGTCACCACCCCCAAAGCTGCGCCTGACCACCAGGCGGACCACACGCCGGAACCCGGGAGTCACGAACCGCTCCAGCACATTCCCACCTCCCTGATTGACATTGAAGGTGCCGAACGCCGCGTACTTGTCCTGAAAGATGTTGTTGCCCACCGCCACGACCTCCCAGCCCCGCCCCCGCCAGCCGATCCGCGCGTCGGTGACGAAGTACGCGTCCAGCTTGGGTTCCACGTTCGCTTCGTCCCCACGGAGCCACTGGGTCCCGATGAACCGCCCGTCTACTCCCGCAAAGAACCCGCGGGGCAACTGGAACGAGCCACCGAGTTTGACCTGATGACTCGGGACCAGGGGAAGTTCCGCGCCGGGCTCGACGTCGTTCGAGCCGCCGAAGTCTTCCCGGATGCTGAAGATTTCCGCGCTGCTCTCGAAGGTGGCCTTGGTGTAGGCATAGTTGGCGTAGAGCGAGTGGCCGCCGGTCAGGAAGAGCTGGACCGACAGCTCCAGCCCCTGGCGCCGGGTCTTGTCGATGTTGCCGAAGAAGCCTTCGATGGTCGAACCGGCGGCCGCCGAATCGGACGCAAAGAGGAAAATGTCGTCCTTCACATCGGTGCGGTACACTGACCCGGTCAGCATGGCCTGTCCGGCAATCAGTCGCCCACCGATCTCATACGTCGTCGCACGGACCGGCTTGATCGGTGGGTCATCCCCCAGCGCAAAGGGTAACGGACACGGCTCCGCCTCATCGGCGCAGGCGAGCTCGATGACCGCCGGCGCACGGAACGCCCCGCCGACCGACCCGTAGGCCGAAAAGCCGCGGCCCAGATCGAACGAGAGGCCGATCTTCGGGCTCAGGCGAGAATAGGAGCTCGTTGTGTCGCGGGTGTGGTCGAGTTCATTGCTGAAAGGAATCCTGACGTAGTCGTAGCGCGCACCGGCGGAGAGCGTCGCCCTTCCGGTTGTGAGATCGGCCAGCGCGTAGCCGGCGGCGTCCCACGTGGGACTCTTCACGAACGTCGTCTGGTTGGTCGGGCCGCTGAACTTGGCCGAGTCGGCGAACAGCTCGACCTCGGTCCGGGCGGATGAACCCTCGGCGCCGAGCCGGAAGCCGACGGCACCGTTGCCCAGCGGCTTCTCGAACCGATAGTCCACCGTTCCACCGACGATCCGGTTGCGCGACAACCCCCGGTTATCCGGGTCGGCCGCCTGATTCACGTTGAACCGCTCAGCCCGGTGGCGCCTGCCGTAGGTCGTGAACGAGATCTGCCCATGGGCAAACCGGCGATATCCGCTCACCGCCAGCTGCAGGTTGTTCAGGTCCTCGAAATCTCCGGTACTGAGATTGGAATCCGGGTTGGTCCTGAATACGCTCTCCGGCAGCGATCCCGCGGCCTGGGCCCGCGACTTGGCACCGTACCCCTGCAGCCGAAGGCCCCACTTCTCGGTCAGCCGGCCCAGGTTGAAGAACCCGTTGTACTGCTCCGCGCCCGTCTGCTGTCGCCAGCCGTCCTCCCGGTCATAGCCGCCACCGGTGTAGTAACTCCACTTCCCCTGTCCCAGCGATCCGGACAGCGAGGCGTCGCTGCCGAATGTCCTGTAGCTGCCACCCGAGACTTCCAGCTCGCCATGCGTCGGCCCGCCGCCGCTGTTGGTGACGAGGTTGACCGCCCCACCGAGGGAATTCCGCCCGAGCAGCGACGCCGTACCGGACAGCAATTCCACGCGGGTGACGTGCTCCATTGG
>JANOFA010000405.1:0-1167 GCA_031413355.1 Gemmatimonadota bacterium
TGCCACGCTGAGCGAGAGGCCCAGCACGAGACCGATGATCGGCGAGAGGAAGATGAAAAGCACCGGCTTGACCCAGCCGCTCAGGATCAGGGCGCCAACCCCGGCCTTGGCGACCGCGGCGCCACCATACCCGCCCAGCAGTGCATGTGAGGACGAGCTCGGCAGGCCGAACCACCAGGTGATGAGGTTCCACGCCACCGCGCCGAGGAGGCCAGCGAGGATCACGTCCGGATTCACCGCGGCAGGGTCGATCAACCCCTTGCCGATCGTCTTGGCGACTGCGGTACCAACCACGAAGGCGGCGGCGAAGTTGAAAAACGCCGCCCAGAGAACCGCAATGCCGGGCGACAGCACCCGGGTGGCGACGACCGTGGCGATCGAGTTGGCGCTGTCGTGAAAGCCGTTGATGAAGTCGAATGCCAGCGCGACCGCGATGATCAGCAGGATGTAGGTGACCGTCGGGTCCATGGATCAGCCGTGCTTGATCGAGATGGACTCGAGCACGTTGGCGGCATCCTCGATGTAGTCCAGCGTCTTCTCGAGGGTGTCGTACAGCTCCTTCCACTTGATCAGCATCACCGGGTCGGGATTCCCCTCGAACATCTTGCCGAGCCACTCGCTGTAGAGCGAGTCACCCTCCTCCTCCAGCCGCTTCACCGCCACGCACGCCGGCATGACGCCGCGGTCGTTTCGCTTGCTGAGGCCGCGCACCGCGATCGCCAGCTGCTCGCAGGCCCGCTTGATGACGTTCGCCAGCAGGATCGCGCCCAGTGGCGACTCGCCGACGTGGAAGATCTGAGTTCTGCGTGCCAACCCGTCGATCAGGTCGACCACGTCGTCCAGGCCGGAGGCGAGGGCGTGGATGTCCTCCCGGTCCAGCGGCGCGATAAAGGTGCGGTCGAGTCGGGTGATGACCTCATGGGTGACGAGGTCACATTCGTGCTCGAGGCGCTTGATGGAATCGACGATCGGGTTGCGGCGGGCGGGGTCGGCCTTGAGCAGCTCCTCGAGCATGCCGGCCGCCTCCACGCTGCGTTCGGCGACGGCGGTAAACAGCTCGAAAAAGTGCTCGTCGCGGGGGAGAAGGCCCACAGGGACTCCGGGCGGATGGTCGGAATGTCACGGACAGGTAACGGCGCGGGGAATGTAACGCGAGGGCGGGTGGGG
>JANOFA010000406.1:0-10995 GCA_031413355.1 Gemmatimonadota bacterium
GTCACCGAGCGGGAGATTCTCGAGCGCTTCGGGCCCCAGGTCCACCGCATCGTCATGGCCTGCACCGATTCCGATCCCAAGCTCGCCAAGGGCCAGCCCAAGGAAGCGTGGAAAGCGCGCAAACTCAGGTACATCGCCCACCTGCGGCACCAGACCGACCCCGATGTCCTGCGCGTTGCCCTCGCCGACAAGCTCTACAACGCCCCGCTCCATCATCAACGACATGAGGCTCGTGGGCGACGAAGTCTTCCAGCGCTTCAGCGTCCCCAGGGACCAGACCATCTGGTACTACCGGGAGGTCACTGAAGCGCTCGGCGCCGCCAGCAGCGACCGCTCCCGCCTCGTCCGTGAACTCCGCGCCCTCGTCGCCGCCATGGAACGGGGGGTGGAGCGGATATAGCGGCCATTGGCTGTCAGCCATCAGCCATCAGCCGTCAGCCAACGGCCGTTAGCCGTTAGCTGCCAGCGTTCAGCGGCAAGCGGGTGAGGACCCCGCTGTCATCCTTAGGGACCCCGAGCGCAGCGAGGGAGGACCGAAGGATCTCTTGTTGAGGCCGGAGGAGAGCCCCGCGTCTGGCTCCGGGGCAAAGAGATCCTTCGCTGCGCTCAGGATGACAGCAAGTACATTGTGTTCCGCCTACCGCCTACCGCCTACCGCCTACCGCCTACCGCCTACCGCCCACCGCCCACCGCCTACCGCCTACCGCCTGCCACCTACTCCCCACTCCCTCCCGGCCCCGCCTACATTCCCGCCCATGCTCAAGCTCACCTTCCTCGGCACCGGGGCGGCCTGTCCCACCATCGATCGCAACGTCGCCTCCCTGGCGCTGGTGCGTGAGGGTGAGACCATGCTCTTCGACTGCGGCGAGGGCACCCAGCGTCAGATGATGCGCTACGGTGTGAGCTTCGGGTTCCGCGAAATCTTCTTTACCCATTTCCACTCCGACCACATGCTCGGCGTGATCGGTCTGCTCCGGACCCTTGGCCTGCTCAACATCTTCGGCGAGGGCGAGCAGGCCCGCTCGGATGGGCTCATTCTCTATGGTCCCCGGGGAGCGCAACGGATCCTGAGCGGGGCGCTCGAGGTCGGCATCGAACGGGTCAAGTTCCCGGTGGAGATCCGGGAACTGAAGGTGGGCGACGTGCTCAAGCGCGACGACTATGACATCGTCACCTTTGCCACCGAGCACCGGGCCGATACGCTGGGCTACGGCCTCATCGAGCATCAACGGCTGGGGCGGTTCAACCCAGAAAAGGCGCGCGCCCTCGGGATCCCCGAGGGCCCGCTCTGGGGCAAGATCCACCGCGGCGAGACCATCACGCTGGACGATGGCCGACGGGTTGCCCCCGCCGAGCTGGTAGGCGAAACTCGCGCCGGACGCCGGGTCATCATTTCGGGCGACACCCGCCCCGTGCCCTCGCTGCTGGAGGTGGCGCGCGGCGCCGACCTGCTGGTCCATGAGGCTACCTTCAGCCAGCAGGACCAGGTCCGCGCCAGGGAGACCGGCCACTCTACTGCCCATGAAGCCGCCACGATTGCGCGCGAGGCGGGAGTGCGACAGCTCGTACTCACCCACATCAGTCCACGCTACAGCCGCGACGCGCCCGAGCTTCTCGTTGAGGCGCGCGCCGTCTTTCCCGACACGATCATCGCGCGGGATGGCATGGAGATCGAGGTGAAGTACCAGGGGGAGGGGTAGGACAGGCCTCCGTGCCTGTCCATCGCGCCGTTGGCCGTTGGCGAGTCTCGGGTAGGGGAGGAGCTCCAGCTCCGCCCGCGCGATGCCGGCGTTGCTGTCATCCAGCCGTCGTTGATCACCACCAGGCGGCCAGCGGATGAGGACCCCGGAACCGGCGTTGCGTCCGCCCCTCCCTGCCTTCCCGCTCCCCCTGAGCGCGGGAGCCGAGCCGGTGGAGGGGTCCTCAGTCCGCGCAGCCGCCGAGCTTCAGCCGACAGTGTTCCCCAAACTACTCGGCAGTCATCCTCTCACCCTGGCATCCATGCGCCCTCTCCTCCTCGCCGGTGTCTTCCTGATCCTCGCCTGGTCCGGCATCAGCCCCCACGACCGCTTCACCTGGTTCCTTGAAGTGGCACCGGTGCTGATCGGAATACCGATTCTCCTCCTCACCGCGAAACGCTTCCCACTCACGCCACTCGTCTGCGGGCTCCTCGCCATTCACGCCTGCATCCTCATGGTCGGCGGCAAGTACACCTACGCCGAGGTCCCGCTCGGCTTCTGGGTCAGCGAACTGGTCGGGTGGACCCGCAACAACTACGATCGACTGGGGCATCTGGCGCAGGGCTTCATTCCCGCGATGGTCGCCCGCGAGCTGTTGCTCCGCACCTCACCGCTCAAGCCGGGCAAGTGGCTCTTCTTCCTGGTGCTCTGCTTAGCGCTGGCGCTGTCGGCGACCTATGAAATGATCGAGTGGTGGACCGCCGTCTCCACCGGCGAAGCCGCCGAGGCCTTCCTCGGCACCCAGGGCGATGTGTGGGATACCCAGTGGGACATGATGCTGGCGGGGATCGGCGCGCTGGTGGCGCAGCTGACGCTCGCGGGGGTGCAGGACAGGCAACTGGAAAAGCTGGCGATAGGCGATGGGCGGTAGGCGCTTGGGCGGTTGGGCGGTTGGGGCAGTGGATCGTGCGACGGCGCTCGAAGGGATAGGTCGTCCCACCTCCTACTCTCCACCGCCCATCGCCTACCGCCCATCGCCTACTTCATCTTCGCCTCGATATACCGCGGCACGTCGAACTTGTCCGCCGCCGCTTTCAGCGACTGATACCGCACCAGCCCGTAGATCGGGCGGGGGTAGAATGGCCGGTCGAACTTCCCGAACGTCCACATGATCCCGCCGTAGCTGTTCGGGTCGCGGCCGTCGAGCGAATACTTGTTGTTGAAGTGCTCCAGAATCCGCAGGCACTCCGCCGCGTTCGGGGTCCACTGCAGCACCGCCTTGCCCCACAGCATCCTGACGAAATTGTGCATCCAGCCGTCGCGCACGTAGGAGCGCTGGCAGGCGTTCCACAACGCGTTGCCGGTGCGGCTCTGCTCCATCTCCTCGACTGAGTACAGCGCCGGTCGCGGGTCGGCCTCGTGATCGCTCAGCTGCTTCCGGGCCCACTCGGGGATGCCGGCGGTTGTGCGGTGCTTCGGGTTGAAGTGGCAGAAGTTGTGGGAGATCTCCCGCCAGGTCAGCGCCTCGTCGAGGAACTTGGCGTACTGGTCGGCGGGGCCTGCCGCCTGGGCGGCGAGCAGCACCTCGTGAATCGACAGGTTGCCGAAGTGCAGCCAGGGCGAGAGCCGGCTCACCTTGTCCGGCTTGTTCGGGTCGTTCCGGTCGTCGATGTAGTTGCCGAGTCCGGTGCGGAGGAACTGCATCAGGCGCGTTCGGCCGGCATGAGTACCGCCGCGGAACATCGGCGAGGGCGGCACCGTGTGGTCGATATCACACCCCGCCACCAGTGCCGCGACGTTCAGCGGCGTCACCACCGTCGGCTCAAACGGCAGATCAATCACCCGTCTGACCCTCGGCTCCGGATTCTCCACCGCCCAGAGATAGTGCGGCAACGCCTCCATCACCACCGTGCGGAACCCGCGGGCCGTGCTGTGCTCTTTGGTGTGGAACGCCATCGGCACCACCGTCGCCGATTCCACCGCGATCACCGGGGTCGCCGTCTTCATACGCAGCCCGCGGGTCTGCCGCGGCACGATGAAGGTGGGGAAGTAGTCGGTCACGACCAGCGCCGCCCGGTCGGCAAGCTGCACCAGCGCGGTCGGCACTTCGCCTCGCGCCACTCCCTCGTCACGCCGTCCCGTCGTTGTCCCGGCGGCACGCCCCCCGGCCGGCCACTTCGTATACTCCCCCGTCGACCGATCCAGCCAGAAGGCGTAGTTGATCTCCTTCGCCGCGAAGTCGGCCTGGAGATCGATCACCGACTCGAGAATCCAGCTGTGGAACCGGTCACTGGCCCAGGGATAGTCATGCCGCAGGCCGTGGTACACCTGCAGCGGCAGCCCCAAGTCGTTGGCCTGCTCGATGGCAAAGTTCAGCGCGAAGTTGTCATGCGCCCGGTGCGTTGTCTGCATCCAGTACAGCACGAACTCGCCGCCGGCACGTGGGCGGCTGTCGGGAGGGGCGTGGATGCGGAGATCGGCGGAGGGGGTCATCGGGTGGTGGTCGTATTGTGTAGGCCGTTGGCCGTTAGCCGTTGGTGAAAAGCACGTATCGAATAGCCATCAGCCATCAGCCCAGCCAGGGTAGGGGCGGAGCTCCAGCTCCGCCCGCACCGCTACCCCTGATCATGGTGGAAGCTCCAACCGGTACGATCCGCCTCAAGTCGGGTGAGAAACCGCTCCCGCTCCCCCCGCATTGCCTTCAGCTCTGCCGCCGGAATCTTCTCCAGCTGCTTCAGCACCAGCGCCATCCGCTGGCCCACGTCGAACTGCTTCCGCTGTACATCGTCCAGAAATGTCCAGTACAGGTAATTGAACGGACAGGCGTCGGCCCCGGTGCGCTGCTTCGGATCATAACGGCAGCCACCGCAGTAGTTGCTCATCCGGTTGATATAGGCCGCACTCGACACATACGGCTTGCTCCCCAGCAGCCCGCCGTCGCCGAACGTCCCCATCCCGATCACGTTCGGCAGCTCTACCCACTCCATCGCGTCGGCAAAGGCCGCCCAGAACCACTCCGACAGCCGCAGCGGATGCACCCCGGTCAGCACCGCAAAGTTGCACAGGATCATGAGCCTGGGAATGTGGTGGGCGTAGGCGGTGTCGCGCACCGAAGTCACCACATCCTTCACGCAGGCCAGCTCGGTCCGCTCCGGCTCCCAGTAGAGCTGCGGCAGCGGGCGGCTGAATCCGAAGTAGTTCACCTCGCGATACGCCGGCATCTGCTGCCAGTAGATCCCGTTCACGTACTCCCGCCAGCCGATGATCTGGCGGACGAAACCCTCCAGTGAGGAGAGCGGCACTTTCGCCGTTCCCTTCTTTTCCGCTTTCCACCGGGCAACTGCGCGCTCGATCATCTCCCGCGGATGCAGCAGCCCCACATTCATCGCCGCCGACAGCCGCGAGTGGTAGAGGTACCGCTCGCCGGACAGCATCGCATCCTCGTAGGGGCCAAACCCCGCCAGTCGGTGCTCCAGGAAATCGTCCAATGCCGCGAGCGCCTGCGCCCGTGTCACCGGCAAGTCGAAGCCGTCGACCGATCCCCAATGCCCGCCGGTGGTGTCCGGCGCGGGCGGAGCTGGAGCTCCGCCCCTACCAGGCTCCACCAGCTGCATCACCGTCCGCGTCACCTCATCCGGTGCGAACCCGCGAGGCGCCGGTGCCCCGCCACCTTCCTTGAGCGCTCGCTGCAGCGCCTTGGCCGTCTGCCGGTTCTCCGTGTCCAGGTTCCACGTCCCGCCCACCGGCTCGCCGTCCCGCTGCATCAGCACGTCGAGCCGCTTTCGCTGCCAGCGGTAGAAATCCTCCATTCGGAACAGCTTCCGCCCTCTGGCCCAACCGGCGAACTCATCGCGCGAGGTGAGAAACCGCCGGTCGGGGAGCGAGCGAAGGGGAACGGGGAACTGGGAATGGGGGGCGGGCGTGAGTGCTCCTCCCGTTCCCCGTTCCCCGTTCCCCCTTCCACCAATGCCCAGGCTCTCGCTCACTCCCCACTCCGCCGGCTCCTGCACCAGCACCTCGCTCGGTCCAAACTCCTCCATGTGGGCCCGGATGCCATCGGCGTAGCTCTCCGCCACCCGATGGTCCACCTCGTAGCCCGCCGCGCGCAGCTCCGCCACGAAGTGCCGCAGCGCCGAGAGCACCAGCACCAGCTTCCAGCGATGGTAGGGGAGGGCGGCATCCTTCGAGGTACTCTCGATGATCAGCACCCGGCCCGCCGCCGGTGTCGGCGGCAGCTGCGCCGTGGCGGTGGAGAGTTCCCACGGCCCCACGAACCAGGTGGGGCGGGGCAGCGTCGTCCGCGCCATCTACGGCCTGCCCGGGAGCGGCATGCTGCTGAGGGCAGAGCTCCCGTGCCCACCTCCCACCGGCCCGTCGTGTTCCACCGCCGCTCGTGCAAGCGCCCGCAGCATTCCGCCGAATACGTACTGGTGCAGCGGCCACAGCGCGTACCAGTACACCTGACCGAACAGCCCCGCGGGGTCGAAGATCGCGGTCTGGTGAATCACGCTGCCACCCTTGTGCGGCTTCACCTCGAATTGCAGCCACGCCCGCCCCGGCACCCGCATCTCGGCGGCCAGTCGCAGCAGCCGGTCCGGCTCCACCGCTTCCACCCGCCAGAAGTCCAGCGTGTCACCCGGGACCACTCGCTCCGGGTCGCGCCGGCCACGCCGCAGTCCCGGCCCCCCCAGCAGCAGGTCGAGCAGCCCGCGGATCCGCCACAGCAGGCTGGCGTGATACCAGCCGGTCGTGCCGCCGATTCGCCGGATCGGGGTAAAGGCGTCAGCCGCCGACGCCGCGACCATGATCTGTCGAGCGTCGATCAGGCGTGATCCCAGCCGGATCCCGCCCCAGCTGCGCTGCTGGCCGGCAGCGGAGAGCGCATCGGACCAGCGGGTGGCGGCAAAGGCCTGATCTTCGTTCGCCAGCGCCCGGGCCATCGCCTCCTTCATCTCAAGCGGCTTCACCGTGAAGAGCTGGCGAGCGGAATCATCCCGCACCACCGTTTCGTTGCGGAGTCCGTCCACCAGCGCCCGGCCGACCCGGGCGTAGACCGGCGTCACCAGCCCGAGCCAGAGACTCGAAAGCCGCGGGGTGAGCACCGTCACGGCGATGAACACCCGCCGCAGCCCGCGCTGGCGGGCATACTCCCGCATCAGCTCGCCGTAGGACACCCGGACCGGACCGCCGATCTCGAAGATTCGGCTTTCACTAATAGGAAGGACCAGCGCTTCCCGCAGGTAGGCAATCACATCCTCGATCCCGATCGGCTGGGTCGGCGTGGCCACCCAGCGAGGCGTGATCATCACCGGCAGCGTTTCCACCAGCGCCCGGATCATCTCGAATGACGCACTCCCCGAGCCCAGGATGATCGAAGCGCGGAACTCGATCGTCGGCACCCCCGACTCGCGCAGGATCCGGCCGACCTCCTGCCGGCTGTCCAGATGCGACGAGAGCTCCTTGCCCCCGCCCAGTCCACCGAGGTAAATGATGCGGCCCACGCCCGCCGCTCGTGCCGCGCTGCCGAAGTGCTGCGCGCCGCGCCGGTCGGCCGCCTCGAACGCCTCCCCGGCGTCCATCGAGTGCACCAGGTAGAACGCCGTCTCGACCCCCGCGAGCGCGGCGGCCAGGCTCGCCGGGTCCTGCACATCTCCCGCGACCACCTCGGTGGCCGGTCCCACCCGAGGCCGCAGATACTCCGGCCGGCGGGCCAGGCAGCGCACGGTTCGGCCATCGGCCTCGAGCGCGGTCAGCAGCCGGCCGCCGACGTAGCCGGTGGCACCGGTGAGGAGAACGCGGCCGCCGCTCATTCCGCTTCCGCCAGCGAGCCCAGCGCACTCCGCAGTTCGGCGAGTTCGCTGACGATCTCGCCATCCACCGCCTCGATGGCGTCGCGATACGACTCGGCCGCCGCGCCGCCGAAGAGGAGTGGAAGGTCCGCCGGCAACGCCCGGCGCAGTGCGGCGATGTGCGCGCTGATGACAGGATCATCGGTGGGGTGGATCAGGCTGAGCGCCACCACCCGGGCCCCGGTGCGGAGTGCTGCCGCGGCGATGTCAGCCGGCGGCAAGTTCACTCCCAGGTAGATCACCCGCCATCCCTCAGTTGCTGCGGCGGCCGCCACCAGCATAGCGCCGCCCTCATGCAGCTGGTTCGGTAGCGTCGCCACCACCAGTGCCGGGGCGCGGCCGCTCGTCTCGGCGGTCTCGCGGACCCACCCCAGCACCTGGCGGATGACCGCCGAGGCCAGGTGCTCGTGCGCGATCCCCATCGTACCGGCATGCCAGCGGTCGCCGACTTCATTCAGCACCGGCCCCACTACTTCTTCAAGGAACCGGGTGGTGCCGAGCCCCACCGTCGCCCGCTCCAGTTGCCGGCGCAGTACCGCCCCGTCGAGCGCCTCGATGGCGTGCAGCGCCGCCTCCCGCCACCGCGCCGCAGCTGCGTCCACCTCTCCACCGCCGGCGGCGCTTCCGTTCCGCGCCGCGCGATCCTCTTCCACCCGCCGCGCGAGGTCGCTCTGCGGCAGCTTGGCCAGCTGGCTGATCGCCCCGCCGTGACTGGTCAGGGTCCGCAGCAGGCTCAGCCGCTCGATATCCGCATCGGAATACAGCCGCTGCCCCCCCTCGGTCCGGGTCGGGGTCACCACGCCGTAGCGCCGCTCCCAGGCTCGGAGCACATGCGAGGAAAGGCCGGTCCGCTGTGCCACCACCCTGACCGGGTGTCGGGGCAGCTCCGGTTCCGTGAGGGATTGTGTGTTTCGCATCACTAATAGTAGCTCGGCGTCTAAGTTACGTCAAGGTAATTACCTAGACTGACCCTTGACAGAGTGGGTATTTGCCGCTAAGTTCTTCGACGTAAGCTAGACAGGCAGTAAACATCCAATACGGAGTTCAACCATGAAGAAGCTCGACGTAGTCGCCGCGGTCCTGCTGGTCGTCGGCGGCCTGAACTGGGGGGTGATCGCGCTGGGTGGTCCCGACCTGGTGGCATCCCTCTTTGGTGGTGGCAGTGCGGTGAGCCGGCTGGTCTATGGGCTGGTGGGGCTGAGCGCGGTGTGGCAGGCCCTGCAGTGGAAGGCAATTCAGCACCGCTGGATGCCCCGGCCGGTCGCGGCGGGCGCCATGGCGCTGATGGCGATGCTGGCCGTCGCTCCGGTTCAGGCCCAGGGTGCGCCGGCGCATTCCATGTCCAAGTCCAACATCGTTGAGACTGCCGTCGCCGCTGGTCAGTTCAAGACCCTCGCAGCTGCCCTTGGCGCCGCCGAGCTGGTCTCCACTCTCTCAGGCACCGGCCCGTTCACCGTCTTCGCGCCGACCGACGCCGCCTTTGCCAAGCTCCCCGCCGGCACGGTGGACGGGCTGCTCAAGGACAAGCCGAAGCTCACCGCCATCCTCACCTACCACGTGGTGGCTGGCAAGATGACGGCGGCCGATCTCAAGGCCAAGGCTGACAAGGACGGCAACGTCACGCTCAAGACGGTACAGGGCGGCACTCTGCGGATCCACTTCGAGGGCACCGCGGTCCATGTGGGCGACAAGTTCGCCAATGTGACGGCCGCTGACGTCATGGCGAGCAACGGCATCATCCACGTTGTCGACGCGGTGCTGCTGCCCGCGATGTAAGGACGGGTGGGGGGCGGCCTCCGTGCCGCCCCCAGTTCCTTCAACTCACAATCAGACACTTGCAAGGGAATACACATCATGAAGCGCAACTATCTGGCCGCGACCCTCGCCGCCCTCGTCCTGGCGACTGCCGCCTGCAGCGATGACAACAACAGCCCCAGCTCCAACGCGCAGCTCCGCGTGGTGCACGGTTCGCCCGACGCGCCGGCGGTGGATGTGCTGGTGGATGGTGCGATTGTGCTCGACAGTGTGGTGTACCTGGATGCCTCGGGCTACCTCGCCGTGCCCTCCGGTACCCGCAACGTGAAGGTCAACGTCTACGCCACCGCCACCAGCGTGATCAACGCTGACGTCGCGCTCGCCAAGGACGTGGCCTACACCGTCATCGCCACCAACGTCGTGGCGTCGATCGAGCCGCTGGTGCTGACCGATGATCTCACCGCGCCGGCTGCCGGCAACATCAAGCTCCGTCTGGTGCATGGTGCTCCGTCGGTTGACCTGGTCGACATTTACATCACCGCTCCGGGCGCCGACATCTCCGGCCTCTCGCCCAATCTCTCGGACGTCGATTTCAAGCAGAACTCCGGCTACCTCGAAGTCGTCGCGGGCACCTACCAGGTGCGCATCACGCCGGCCGGCACCAAGACCGTGGCGATCGACACCGGCGCGCTGACCCTGACCGCTGGCCAGATCCGCACCGCGATCGCCGTGGAAACCGCTGGCGGTGGCGCGCCGTTCTCCGCGCTGCTCCTCGCCGACAGCAACTAGGGAGTTAGGCGTAGGGAGCGTGTAGTGGCAGGGTGGGTGTGGGACAATGTGGGTGTGGAATAGTGTGGGTGTGGGGCAGCCGTCCCGGCTGCCCGCACCGACCACTGCAGATGGCAGAGGGAGTAGGGAGTAGGAAGTAGGGAGCAAGCAATAGGGAGTGTGTAAAGCGAGGCTGGGTGTGGGACAGTGTAGGTGTGGGGCGGCCGTCCCGGCTGCCCGCACCTACCACTGCAGACAGCAAGCTGAGAGGGAATGGCGATGTCCGGTAGCGTGGTGCTGGTGTTGGGTGCGACCGGCGGCATCGGCCAGGCGCTGGTGCGACGCCTCGAGGCGAGCGGCACACTGCTCGGACTCGCTGCCCGGCCCTCCGAGCGGCTCGAGGAACTCGCCGCCTCAACCGGCGGGCTCGCCCTGCCGCTCGACGCACGGGATCCTGCCGCGGTGGAGCAGGCGGCGCGGGCACTGCTGCAGCAGGCGGGTCGGCTGGACGGCGTGGTCAACTGTGTCGGCTCGCTGCTGCTCAAGCCGGCCCATCTCACCACGGTGGAGGAGTGGGATGACGTGATCGGGCGGAATCTCCGCACCGCCTTCGCCGCGGTTCGTGCCGCTGCGGTCGTCATGCCGGGCGCGGGGAGTGTCGTGCTGCTCTCTTCGGCGGCGGCGCGCACCGGTCTCGCCAATCACGAGGCGATCGCCGCGGCCAAGGCTGGTGTCATCGGCCTCACCCTTTCCGCTGCGGCTACCTATGCGGGGAAGGGGATCCGGGTAAACGCCGTCGCGCCCGGTCTGGTGCGCACCCCGATGACCGAGATGCTCACCGCTTCGGAGCCGGTCGCCAAGGCCTCGGCGGCGATGCACCCGCTGGGCCGGATTGGCGAGCCGGATGATGTCGCCGGGGCCATCGCCTGGCTGCTGTCGCCCGA
>JANOFA010000407.1:0-1143 GCA_031413355.1 Gemmatimonadota bacterium
GCAGTAACGACCGGGTACTGCCCGGTGATCTCCTCCATGGCAGTCTCGGGGACCGGCGTCGGGATCACGTTCGGCGCATAACCTAGCAGGGCGGCGGTGAGCGGCAGGGTGCCCAGCACCAGCAGCCCCGAAAGCCAGAACGGTACCCCGACCCCGGCCCGATCCATCAGGAACCCGGCCGCGATGGGGAAGGCCACCCGCGACACCCCGCCGAAGGTGTGCTGTACCCCCATGTACAGGCCCCGCTGGTTCGACGGCACCACCCCCGCAAGCAGCCCCGTCACGCAGGGAAAGAGGAACGCCGTCCCCATGGGCATCAGGGTGAATCCCGCTGCGAGGGCGGGATACCCCGTCGCGAGCCCGGTGATGGTGAGGCCCAGGGCCAGGAGCACCACGCCCAGTCGCGACAGCCGGGCTTCGCCCAGCCGATCCACCATGCGGCCCAGGATGAGCGAGCGGATCAGCACACCCATGCCGCCCAGGTACATCACGAAGTAGCCGATGTTGTGCTCGGTGACGCCGAAGCGGCCCGAGAGCAGCAGCGGCGCCGTCTGGATCGTTCCGTAGAAGGCGCCGATGGCGATGGCATAGATCCAGATCAGGCGGGAGGCCGGCTCCCGCCAGTGGGTCAGCACCCGGAGAATCGCCCCCCGGCTGGTGGTGCCAGGCGGAGCGCTGTGGCTGGCGGAGTGCCGGAGCTCCCGCGATTCGCGCAGGAATCGCCAGGCGAAGATGGCCACGAGCAGTGAGAGTATCGCGGCCGCGACACCGGGCGCGCGCCTGCCGCCGAGGCTGATCATCGCCGAGCCGAAGGCGGGGCCGGCCACGGCGCCGAGACTGGTCACCACCGAGAGCCAGCCGAGGCTCTTGGTGCGCTCCTTGGGTGGCGATGCGTCGGCGACGTAGGCTTGTACCACGCCGATGGTGCCGCCCCCTGCTCCCTGGAGCAGTCGCGCCACGAGCAGCGCCGCGATCGATCCGGCAAAGGCGAAGAGCGCATACGCCCCGCCGGTGAGGAGCAGTCCGGCGAGGATCGCGGGGCGGCGGCCGTAGCGGTCGGAGAAGCGGCCCCAGACCGGAGCCACCGCCAGCTGGGCAACGGAGAAGGCGGAGATCAGCAGTCCGACGGTCGTGGCGCTGGCC
>JANOFA010000408.1:0-1187 GCA_031413355.1 Gemmatimonadota bacterium
TGCGAAAGGCCTCGCGCACCTGCGCCATCTTCAGGCGGATTTCGCTTTGCTGGCTGCGCACGCGGCCCAGGTTGGCCTGGTCGGGGGCTGCTGACCACGGACTTCGTCTTCAATCCGATCGCGCTGGACTACTCCACCGCCGGTGCGCCAATCAGTTTCGGATACCAGCGGGGCAATACCAACAACCCGGGCGGAATCACCATCACCACGACGCACGGCATCGACAACTGGACCGTGGTGGTGTGTCATTGAGCTCACGAGTTGCGCGCGCCGGACGCGCGGGGCAAATTCGTTCGGCACGGAGGCCAGCCATGCGCGCTCTTCTGCTACTCTCACTGACCGTGGGGGTGATGTCCGCCCCACCGGCCGCCGCCCAGACGGGTGAGGCCCGCCAAGTCGTCATCAATCGCGTCGCCATTCCAGCAGACACATTGCGGCTGCTGGAACAGCAGTTCCAGACCTCCATCCCCGCTGGCCGCTACTGGTACGACCGAATCTCGGGAGCGTGGGGGCTGGAGGGCGGCTTTGCGCGCGGACTCACTGTCGCCGGGTTGCCGCTGGGCGGACCGCTACCGGCCGACATCTCGGGGGGCGGGACGGGGATCTACATCAACGGACGGGAGCTGCATCCGGTCGATGCCGCCGGCCTGACGCAACTGGTGGGACAGGTCATGCCGGGACGCTACTGGCTTGATGCCCAGGGGTACGCCGGACCGGAGAACCAGCCGGCCAGCACCAACCTCTTTCTGGCGGCGCGGCAGTTGTACCAGCAGAATGGCGGCGTCGGCGAGAACTACGGTGGTGGCGCGGGCTCCTATAGCAATCCGCGCACCGGCATCGGAATCCTCACCGATGGTCAGGGCGGTGCGGCGGTGTTCAACCACTAGGCGGACGCGGACACGAGAAATTGTGCCCGGGGAGTAGCGCGAGGCGCGAGGCGACTACTCACCGGGAGGCGCGGTCTCCGACCCCGACGCGCGCGCCGCGACCCGCAGCAGTTCGAACTCCGCCTGACAGAAGGGGCAGGCCATCACATGATCGAGGAGCGTCAGCCGGCTCTCCTCGTCCTCCTCCCGCCGCACCAGGGCGCCGAGCCGTTCGACCGGGGGACAGGCCGTCCGATCGGAGCTGGTCTCCGCCCGAAACATCAGCATGCGATCATAGGTGGTACGCAGGCGTTCGTCGTT
>JANOFA010000409.1:0-1130 GCA_031413355.1 Gemmatimonadota bacterium
TCCGGATCCGCAACCGGGCCGCATCCAGCAGCGCGAATTGCGTCGTGAGCGAGGCCTGCACCTGCCGCCGCGTGTCCGCCGCGCTGGCCTCGGCGGCGTCCAGGCTGGACAGCCGGTTGACGATCGTCTCTTCCCGCTGGAACCGATTGAACAGTTGCCATGATAATCCCAGCGACAACTGCCGCTGGGCGAGCAGCTCGTAGTCACGGTTGTTGTTGCCGTTCCAGCTGGTCGAGCCGGTCAGCGCCAGGCTGGGCCAGTAGGGGCTGCGCGCCGCCGCCACGGCCGCACGCGCGGCCGCGGTATTTGCCTCCCCGGTGCGTACCTGCGGCGAACGCTCCAGCGCTTCCTGCAGGATAGCGACGGTATCCAGAGCCACCGGCATCGCGTAGAAGGCCGAGTCGTCCAGCGCTGCCACCCGGCCATCACGTCCGAGCGTCCGCCCAAGCGCCGCCTGCCGGCCAGCAACATCGCTCTCGGCGGACACCTGGGCCAGTTGCGCGTTGCCGAGGTTGACCAGCGAGCGCAGCGAATCGGACCGCGTGGCCGAGCCCACCTGCAGCTTGGCGACCGAGAGCTTGAGCTGCTCCTCGGCGCGGCGCACGCCGGCTTCGCGCACCCGGACAAGCTGCTGCGCCGCCAGCGCGGCAAAGAACTGCTGCGTCGCGGTCAGCCCCGCCTGATACTCGGCGTTGGTGAGCGACGCCTCGGCGGCGGTCTGGGTGGCGCGCGCTTCGCGCCGGTTGGCGCCGCGGCGGAACCCGGTGAAGAGGTCCACGCTGCTGCTCAGCCCGAAATTGACGCTGGTATTGGTGGAGTTGCTCTGCGCCCCCCCGCTGGTGAACTGTGTCCCCTCGGAAAAACTGGTGCTCCCGGACGACGAGGCGCTGAGGTTGGGGAGAAATGCGCCGGTCGATGAGCGAATCTGCGCCCTGGCGTTGCGCAGACTGCCCTGGGCCTGCACCACGCCGGGCACCACCCCCTGGGCAAGGCGAATGGCCTCCTCCAGCGAGACCGGCGGCTGCTGGGCCGCGAGCGCTCCTGCGATGAGCAGGGAGCCGAGACTCCCACCTGCGCGACACATCCACCGTGCACTGTTAGTGCCCATCCCGATGCTCCTCACCCTTGAA
>JANOFA010000410.1:0-1649 GCA_031413355.1 Gemmatimonadota bacterium
ATCTCCTTGTTCCGGATCCGGGCCAGCTCGTCATCGCCCAGCTCGGAGACGCGGTGCCCGTTGAGCCAGTACTCCCCCTCGCTCGGCGTGTCGAGGCAGCCGATCATGTTCATCAGCGTGGACTTGCCCGAGCCGGAGGGCCCCATGATGGCGACGAACTCGTTGCGCCGGATCACGACGTCGACCCCGCGCAGCGCGCGCACGATTTCGCCCCCCATGTCGTACTGGCGGGTCAGACTACGGGTGACGATGACGGCGTCCGCGGGGACATCGTCCGGCAGCATCGCCATCCGCTCGGCGGTGGAGGTCAGGGCGGGGCTCATAGGGGTCGTCCGATCAGGGCCTCGATCTGGGCCCGGGCGTTGAGGTAGTCGAACCGTGCATTGACCACATCCACTTCTGCCTGCGCCAGCGCCTCCTGCGAGTTGAGCACGTCGAGGATCGTCGCCGCGCCCACCCGGTACCGTTCATTCACGACGCGCAGGTCCTCTGCCGCCGCCGCGACACTGGTCCCGGTGATCCGGATCCGCAACCGGGCCGCATCCAGCAGCGCGAACTGCGTGGTAAGTGAGGCCTGCACCTGCCGCCGGGTATCCGCCGCACCGGCCTCGGCGGCGTCCAGGCTGGACAGCCGGTTGACGATCGTCTCTTCCCGCTGGAATCTATTGAAGAGGGGCCACGACAGGCCGAGCTGCACCTGCCGCTGGGCGAGGAGCTGATAGTCGGAGTCCTTCTCGCCGTTCCAGCCGACCGACCCCGAGAGCGCCAGGCTGGGCCAGTAGGTGGAGCGCGAGGCCGCCACCGCCGCCCGCGCCGCCATGACATTGGCATCGTCGGCGCGAACCTGGGGGGATTGCACAATCGCTTCCTGGAGGACCGCGGCAGTATCCAGCGTCACGGGCAGTTGATAGAAGACGGAATCATCCCGCGCCGCGATCCGGCCATCGAGCCCGAGCGTGCGTCCCAGTGCCGCCTGCCGGCCGGCGACGTCGCTCTCGGCGGACACCTGGGCCAGTTGCGCGTTGCCGAGGTTGACCAACGAGCGCAGCGAATCGGACCGCGTGGCCGAGCCCACCTGCAGCTTGGCGACCGAGAGCTTGAGCTGCTCCTCGGCCCGGCGCACACCGGCTTCGCGCACCCGGACAAGCTGCTGCGCCGCCAGCGCGGCAAAGAATTGCTGCGTGGCGGTCAGCCCCGCCTGATACTCCGCGTTGGTCAGCGATGCCATGGCAGCGGTCTCGGTGGCCCGTGCCTCGCGCCGGTTGGCGCCGCGGCGAAACCCGGTGAAGAGATCGATGCTGCTGCTCAGGCCGAAATCAATGCTGGTTCTCGTGGAGTTGCTCTGCGCCCCGCCGCTGGAGAACTGTGTCCCTTCGGAAAAGCTGGTGCCGCCAGAGGACGAGGCGGTGAGGCTGGGCAGATAGGCGCCAGTCGTCGAGCGGATCTGCGCCCTGGAATTGCGCAGGTTGGCCTGGGCCTGCACCACGCCCGGCACCGCGCCCTGGGCCAGGCGAATGGCCTCCTCCAGCGAGACCGGCGGCTGCTGGGCCGCGAGCGCTCCTGCGATGAGCAGGGAGCCGAGACTCCCACCTGCGCGACACATCCACCGTGCACTGTTAGTGCCCATCCCGATGCTCCTCACCCTTGAA
>JANOFA010000411.1:0-5863 GCA_031413355.1 Gemmatimonadota bacterium
ATCATCGGCACGTTATTGCCATTGTAGTATCCGCCAATGTCGGGCCCCGGCTCGGGTGCGGCGATCTCACCCCGCTCCATCATCCTCAGCACTTCCGACCACCGCGTGGGCCGCAGCTCGAGAAACTCGTCCGCCTCGCGCTGATGCGCCCCCTCCACCAGTCCGTCGGCCACATACAGGTGGATCTGTTCATCGGTGAAGCCCGGCGTGGTGTAGATGGTGGTGAACCGTTCCAGCCGCTCGACCCGCATGCCGGTTTCCTCGACCAGCTCGCGCCGGGCACAGTCGTCCGGCGATTCTCCCGGGTCCAGCCGCCCCGCGGGGATCTCCCAGATATAGCCATCCGCCGCGTGGCGGAACTGGCGGATCAGCAGCACCCGCGGATCGGGCGAGCCGGGCGCATCAACGAACGGGACGACGGCCGCCGCTCCAGGATGACGGATCATCTCCAGCGGGCCCTGCGATCCGTCGGGAAATCCGACGGTGTCCACGTCGAGACTGATGACGCGCCCCTGATAGCGGCGCTCGGAGGAGAGCAGTGTCATCGCGCTAACATGCCGGTCGGTGCGTCACGCATCAAGGGTAGGCCGGGCGACGGTTGCGGGCAAGGATGCCCCGTCGAACATTGAACAGCGTCTCCCTTGCATCAGGCCCGTGGCGCATGGCAGCGCGCCTCGCGCTACGGGATCAGGGTGCCTCCATCCGGTCCACGCAGGCTGATCGGACCCAGGTCGAGCGCTTCGATGCCGGCACGGATTTTTTCGATGTCGCCCACGACCACAACATGCACCCGAGTGGGATCGATGTACCGCCGTGCCACGCGCTGCACATCCGCCGCTGTGACGGCCCTGACCTGCTTCAGGAAGCCGGTGTACCAGCTGGTCGGCAGGCCGAAGTCGAGCAGTTCGCCGATCTGGTCAGCCATCTGACCGGTGGTCTCGAACTGACCCGGCAGGGCCAGGGCGACATAGTTGCGGGCGCGGTCCAGCTCGACGTCGCTCACCAGTGCGTCGCGGATTGCGTTCAGCTCCTTGAAGAACTCCACCAGCGAACTGTCGGTGACGTCACTTCGCACAGAGGAGCGGGCCAGGAATGGCCCCGGCAGCGGCCGCCAGGTAAAGCTGGAGCCGGCGCCGTAGGAGTAGCCCCTGGTCTCCCGCAGATTCTGGTTGAGCCGGGAGGAGAATGAGCCGCCGAGGATGGTGTTCATCACCTCGATGGCGGCGTAATCGGGGTTGGAGCGGAGCACGCCGGTAGCGCCGATCATGATCACCGACTGCGCGGCGCCCGGCTAGTCCACCAGGTATACGGAACGGCGGTTGGGCGGTTCGGCGGTTGGTACCACCGGCGGGCGCGGCCGCGCCATCCGATCCGGAATCCAGCGGCCGAAGCGGGCGGCGATCTCGCGCTTCGCTTCAGTGAGGGTGATATCGCCGGTAACGATGAACTCCGCCTGGTCCGGCTTGAGCAGATGCTGGTAGAAGCTGCGCACCGCCACGGAATCCAGCCGCGCGGTCGAGCTGGAGTCGCCGTTGGCCGGGCGGTGATAGGGGTGTCCGGCGGGAAAGGTGATTGCGTTGAAGGCCAGGCTCGCCGTCGCGTTTGGCTGGTCCCGCTGCTGGATGATCTGCGCCAGCCGGAGGTCCCGCTCGCGCACGACATCGGCGGCCTTGAACGCCGGCCGGAGCGCGAGATCGGCCAGGAGGTCGAGCCCCTCCGCCAGGGTGCGCTTCGGCGTGTTGAGGCTGACGTAGAGGTGATCCCAGTCGGCCGCAGTGGAGAGGTCGGCGCCGAGGTAGGCGGCCTGGGCGGCGATGCCAAAGGCGTCACGGGTGCCGGCGCCTTCGTCCAGCATGTTGGCGGTGAAGGTCGCCAGGCCAGCGAGATCACCATCGAGCCGGGCGCCGCCAGTGATCCGGAGGGTGATCTGCACCAGCGGCACTTCGTGCATCTCCACCAGCCGGAGCGTGATGCCATTCGGGAGCTTCGCCAGCTGCACGGCGGGGAGGCGCAGCTCGGCGGGAGCACCGAGGGCGGGTGGCAGGGTGAGGCTGGTCTGCGCCGATAGTGGCGCGGCGAGGGCGAGGACCGCGAAGCACGCGAAGGAGCGGCGCGGGGCGCGGGGCGGATGCGCGGTCATGGTGTCGCCTGCGTCGGCGTGGCGGCAAGTTCGGGGTGGCCCTGCGGTACCACGCTCAGCATCACGCGTGGCGACTGCAGGTATTGCTTTGCCACCCGCTGGATATCGGCCGCGGTGACGCTGCGGTAGCGGGCCAGCTCGGCGGCGAAGCCGTCGGCGGTGCCGGTGCGGACAAAATAGCTGTTGAGCTGGTCGGCCTTCTCGTTGACCGTCTCCAGCTGCCGGAGGAGAGCGGCCTCGGTGGAGTTCTTGGCCTGATCCAGCTCCCGCGCCGTCGGCCCGTCATTCGTCAGGCGGTTGAGTTCGCGAGCCAGCGTCCCCTGCAGCTCGGGTAGTCCCTTTCCCGGGCGCGCGGTGGCCACGACCCAGAAGTCGCCGGCGAGACGCTTGCCATCCTGGAAGGCAAAGACGCCGGAGGCGGACTGGTCCTCATAGACCAGGGCCTGGGTCAGCCGGCTGTTTTTCTCGCCGGTGAGCAGATAGGCCAGGAGGTTGAGCGCGGCGTCGTCGTCGGCCTGATCCTTCACCGTCGGCCAGGCGTAGTACAACCGGGCCGCCTGCACCCGATCCTCGAGCACGCCGCTCGTGTCCCGCGCCAGGTGGGCCGCGTTGGCGGTGGAGCGGGGCAATTCGGGTCCGCGCGGAATATGGCCGAAGTATTCCCGAGCCAGGCGCAGCACCTCGCTGGTCTTTACGGCGCCCGCCACGACGAGGGAGGCGTTGTTGGGGGCGTAGTGGCTGCGGAAGAAGTCCTTCACGTCCTCGAGGGAAGCGGCGGAGAGATCGGCCATGGAGCCGATCACCGGCCAGGCGTAGGGATGGCCCGCGGGATACAGCAGGGCGAGGATCGTCTCGGTCGCGAGGCCGTAGGGCTGATTCTCGTAGCTCTGGCGCCGCTCGTTCTTCACCACGTCACGCTGCAGGTCCACTTTCTCGCCGGTCATCACCGGCAGCAGGCCGCCCATCCGGTCCGCTTCGAGCCAGAGCATGAGGGCAAGCGAGTTCGACGGTCCCCATTCGTAGTAGTTGGTGCGGTCCTCGGTGGTGGAGCCGTTGTTGTTGGCGCCGGCCGCCTCGAGCAACCGATCGAACGCGGGGTACTCCGCGTATTCCGAGCCCATGAACATCAGGTGCTCAAAAAGATGGGCGAAGCCGGTCCGGCCGGCCTTCTCGTCGCCGGAGCCGACGTGGTACCAGATATTCACCGCCGCGACGGGAACCGACTGGTCCTCGTGCACGATCACGGTGAGTCCGTTGGCGAGGGTATCCACCGTGACCGGAACGGTGAGCGACGCCGCCTGGGCGACGAGTGAAGTCGCGGTGGCGCAACCCAGCGCCAGGCTCCAGCCGCAGAATCGGAGGTTCATCAGAGCGTTGCTCAAGTTGACCCGCCACGGATTGCGTTCGTCCTACCTATAACTCGGACGAGAATATAGCGGTATGTTGGGTCACTTACCCACGCGCCCCAGGACCCTGCATGGCAGTTGCGGCGCTCCTTCCAGCCTCACCGGTGCGGCCCCCCGCCCGGGTCGCGCCATCGCTGATCGCGGCTGCGGTCGTGTGGGGTGGCCTCGCGTTGCTTGCGCTGCTGGGGCCCTTCACCAGTTCGCCGCTGAGCTGGCGGTTTCTCTGCTATACCGCAACCTCCCTGACCGTGGCCGTGCTGTTCCAGGCAGCCGCACGACGAATCGACCTGAGCCCCCGCCTCCGGCTGGTGCTCCGGATCAACGCCGCGGCGTTCGCGGTGACCGCATTCAGTTACCTCTACGACGCGCTGGCCATGCTCGGGTGGCTGGTGTCACTGCCGGCGGCGGCGGGCGCGGCGATCACGCTGTCCACTTATGGCATCGCGGTCGTGGGTCTCCTCTGCTGGCCGCGGGCGCCGCTGTCGCGAGCGCGCTGGTGGCATTTCGCGCTCGATGCCACGATCGGCGCCGCCGGCATGTCGCTCTTCCTCGTGGTGCTGGCCACCATGCCGGGAACTCTTCCCTCCGTTGGCGCCACTGAGCGCCTCACGGTGCAGACCTATGGCCTGGCGCAGCTGCTGGACCTGATCGCCCTCAATGTCGTGATGATCCGGGGGTTGCCGCTGCCCAGCCGGCGGGCATTCTGGACCTTCATGACGGCGCTGGTCCTCGAGATTGTCAGTCTCGTGCTCATTCAATACTTCGCGGCCGTCCTCCCGCCCGGGGCCACCAGCAAGTATGACGACGCCTTCTACATCGTCGTCCAGCTGCTGTACGCCTGGTCCGGCATCCTCTTTCTGTACGACCCGCTGCGTGAGCCGGCGACGTCGCTGCTTCCCTCCTGGATGCTCACCTTCAATCCGCTGCCGCTGATTGCCATCGCGGGGGTAGGCGCACTGCTGGTAGGTGAGAGCGTGGCGGGCCACCCGGAGATGGTACGCACGCTTGCCATCGGACTGGTGCTGCTGGTGGCGCTGCTCGCCGTCCGCCTGATGGCCACGGTGTGGGAGAATGCGCGGCTGGTGCGACAGGGGGCGGCGCTGCAGGCGGAAAAGCTCGAGGCACTCCGGCGGATCGCGGGCGGGATCTCGCATGAGTTCAACAACATGCTCACGGCCGTCATCGGCCACGCGGAGCTGGGACTCTCCGAAGTGGAACCGGCGTCCCGGGTGGGGCGCGATCTCGAGGGCATCCGCGCCGCCGCCGATCGGGCGGCACGGCTCACTCACCAGCTGCTCGCCTTCAGCGGCAGGCAGTTCACCGGCCTGGCACCGATTGATCTCGCCGCCGAGCTGCGTGCGCTCGCGCACCGGGTGCGCGAGGCGGCAGGACTTCGTGTGACGGTGGTGCTCGAGCTTCCTGCCTCGCCGGCCCGCACGGCCGGGGACGCGGCCCAACTGGACGAATTCGTGCTGACCCTGGCGCGCCGCGCCGCGCGGGGAATGCCGGACGGAGGAACGCTGCGGCTGGAGCTCACTGCTGTCGTGCTTGAGGGACCACTTACCGATGCGACCCTGACGGTGGGTGCAGGGTCCTACATCGTGCTCTCCATCGGTGACACCGGCCCGACCATCCCGCCGGAACTGTTGCCCCACCTCTTCGAGCCGTACTTTCCTGCCGGGTCGAACTCAAGAGTGCCGGAGCTGGGATTGGCTGCCCTGCATGGAATCGCGGCGGTGCACGGTGCGGGCCTGAGGGTGCAGGCGGTACAACCTCAGGGCACCCGATTCAGTCTCTACCTCCCTCGCCTCACAACCTGAACAGCACGATCGGAATCTTGGCGGCTTCGGCCAGGAAGTACGCCAGCTCCCGTTGCCAGCTGGCCGAGATCGGACTGGTCGTGGTGGGCGAAGTCCAGGCGGTGAGTCGGGTACGGCCGACTTCGAAACGCAGCCGCAGCATGTGAAAGGGGTCGCTCACCAGGAGCACGCGCCGAACCCGATGCTCCCCGGCCCACGCCGCGACGGCGGTGATGGAGGCCTGGGTCGAGCGGCCCTCCGGCCGGACGATCACCGCATCCCGCGGCACGTCCTGGGCGACGAGGTACTGCTGCCCGACCGTCGCTTCACTGACCCGGTCGCCCTTGCCGATGCCCCCCGTCACGATGACGAGCGGCGCCAGCCCCTCCTTATAGAGCGCCAGCGCATGATCCAGCCGGGCGCGCAGTACCGGTGAGGGCCGGCCGTTGTACTGCGCCGCGCCCAGGACCACGATGGCGTCGCACAGGCGGCGCTGGTCCTGCCGGCTGGCGATGACG
>JANOFA010000412.1:0-1936 GCA_031413355.1 Gemmatimonadota bacterium
CGCTGCACGAGGCCACGGTGGTCGGTGACATCGTCGGCGACCCGTTCAAGGACACCTCGAGCGTGGCGCTCAACCCGATCATCAAGTTCACCACCCTGTTCGGCCTGCTGGCGGTGGAGCTGGCCGTCAACCTGGATTCCCGCCTGAGCCACATCCTCTCGGCGGTGTTCCTGGTGGTTGCCCTCTTCTTCGTCTACCGGTCGTTCTACGGGATGCGGATCGAGAAGAGTTGAGGGAAGCTGGCCCGCCACACGTCGGCGAGAGCGGTCAGCGGTCAGCAGTCAGCGTTCAGCGTTCAGCAAACTGTCGGCCCACGGACAGGCGTTGAATGCTGAACGCTGAATGCTTGATGCTCGATGCTTGATGCTGACAATTCTGTGCACATATTCCGGAGCACCCATGCGCCCGATTCCGCGATTTGCCCTCCTGCTCCTGCTGGCGGCTCCCAGCGCCGTTGCCGCCCAGTCCGACGCGGAGATCGCCGCTGCCACCGCGCGTATCGCGCCGCGGATGATCGAGATCCGGCACGACATCCACCGGAATCCAGAACTCGGCAATCACGAGATCCGCACGGCGGAGCTCATCGCCACCGAGCTGCGGCGCCTCGGGCTCGAGGTGCGCACCGGGGTTGCGCATACTGGCGTGATCGGCATCCTGCGGGGCGGGAAGCCCGGCCCGGTCGTCGCGATCCGGGCCGACATGGACGCGCTGCCGGTCACCGAGCTGACCGACCTGCCGTTCAAGTCGATCGCCAGCACCACCTACCTGGGTCGCACGGTCGGCGTCTCGCACGCCTGCGGGCATGACACCCACGTCGCCGCGCAGCTGGGTGTCGCGAACATCCTGGCAGGGATGAGGGCCAAGCTCAGCGGGACGGTGGTGTTCATCTTCCAGCCGTCGGAGGAAGGCCCGCCCCCGGGTGAGACCGGCGGGGCAAAGCTGATGGTGGAGGAGGGCGCACTCGCCAATCCGCGACCCGATCTGATCCTCGCCTTTCACGCCAACGGCGGCCCCCCCGAGAGCGGCGACGACATCCGGCTCGGCCGGGTGGCCTACACCCCGGGGCCGACGATGGCCTCGTCGACCAAGTTCACGGCGAAGGTCGTCGGCAAGCAGGCGCACGGCAGCACCCCGCATCTTGGCATCGATGCCATCGTCACCTCGTCCCAGATCGTGCTCGCCCTGCAGACCATTCGGTCGCGTAGCCTGTCGCCGTTCACGCCGAGCGTCGTGACCGTGGGCGTGATGCGTGGTGGGGACCGGAATAACATCGTGGCCGGCGAGATGTTGCTCGAAGGCACGATCCGCACCTTCAGTGCGGCGGCCCAGGATTCGATCGAGCAGCGGATGCGGGAGATCTTCGACGGGATCACGAAATCGGCCGGGGCCAGCTTCAATCTGGAGTTCGACCGTTCGCATCCGGTGACCGTCAACGACACCATGCTGGCGACCCGGTTCGACGGCGTACTGCGCCGGGTCGCGGGCAACGACATGGTGCGGGTCCGTCCGCCAATCACCGGCGCCGAGGATTTCTCCTACTTCGCCCAGCAGGTGCCGGGCTTCTACATCTTCATCGGCGCCGTTCCGCCCGGCAAAGTCTCCGGCGGTCACCATACCCCAACTTTCTACGCCGATGACGGCACGGTGCCGGTCGCGATGCGGGTGATGAGTGCGATGGTCCTGGCGGGGTTGGATCGGGCGGCACACTAATCTGGGGCCGCCAGCTGCTGGCCCACCTGGGCCCACATCTTACGGGCCGCATGTATGCGACCCCTACCGTGTGGGCCCAATGCGCGCCTTGACTCCTCCATTCCGCCTTCCGACCTTCCCCCATGCCTTCTGCCCTCCCCGCCGGTCTCACGCGAGCGCTGCTGCTTGAGCTCCACTATTACATGCGCTCTATATTCTCCACGCCGACCACCCAGCCCAGTACGCC
>JANOFA010000413.1:0-1608 GCA_031413355.1 Gemmatimonadota bacterium
GTAGGGGCGGAGCTCCAGCTCCGCCCTGTGCTGCACGACAGGCATTCTTTCGTAGGGGCGGACCTCTGCTCCGCCCTGCACTTACGGGAGAAACCGCCCACGCAATTCCGGCGGCAACATCGGACAGGCCTCTTTCGGCGCGGCGAACAGCTGCTTCCGCACGCTCGCGATTCTGTCGTAGCCCCAGTCCAGCAGCCAGCGCGGCAGCAACCCCGTCGCCCGCGCGATCATCCGCCAGGACCCGCCGAGCTGCTCGCCAATATGGAGCGCCGCAGCGGCACGGAGCAGGGTCCGGCCGTCGGCGGTGCGAATGATGACGCTGTCAGGCAACGTCTTCTGCTGCTCCGGCGTGAATGCCGCCTGAAATGCGCCGCCGCCCAATGGGGCATAGCGGAACCGGGTGCCGTCGAGATCGTGCCGCAGGGTGAAGAGCACGGTCCGGTGGCAGAGGCCGCAGCTGCCATCGTAGAAGAGCAGGTCAGGGGGAGGGGGCATGAAGAATGGGGACGGGGAACGGGCGCGAGGCGCAGGGCGCGAGGCGAATGCAAGATACTCTCTACCGCCTGACCGTCTGACCGCCTGACCGTCTGCCCGCCTGACCGCCTGACCGCCCGACCGTCTGCCCGTCTGCCCGCCTGCCCACCCCCCGCCTGACGCCGGGATGACGGCTCGCACATATATAGACTACTTCCCCCAGCCCGAACGGACCAATGATTGCCCGCCCCGTGCTATATTTACGCACCCCATGACATCTCCATCCCTCGGAATTCTCGAACTCACCGACCGCGGTGCGGGCTTCGTGCGCCGCCGCCAGTTCAGCTACCTCCCCGAGGATGGCGACTATTACGTCCCCCCACGCCTGGTCAGCCAGTACGGGCTGCGGAGCGGCGACGAACTGTTCGGGGAAACCGGTCGGCCGCCGGGGCGGGGCAAGTCCGCCCCGGTCGAAAAAGTCACCGAGGTCAACGGTCGTCCCGCCGAAGAAGCCCGCAGCCGTCCCGCCTTTGCCAGCCTCGGTGCGATCCACCCCGAACAGGCCCTCACCCTCGACTGCGGGCTCAGGCGGTTCGGGAACGCGGACTACACCAATCGCATCATCGACCTGCTCTGCCCCTTCGGAAAGGGACAGCGCGCGCTGATCGTCGCCCCGGCCAAGGCCGGCAAGACGATGGTGCTGCAGTCGGTGGCCCAGGGCGTCGCGACCAACTACCCGAAGTCACTCCTCCTGATTCTGCTGGTTGATGAGCGGCCGGAGGAAGTGACCGACATGGAGAGCTGCGGCTTCGGGGAAGTGGTCGCCTCGAGCTTTGACTGTCCGGCGGAACGGCATGTGGCGGTGGCGGAGCTGACACTGGAGCGGGCTCGACGGCGGGTGGAGCAGGGAGAGGATGTCGTCCTCATCCTCGATTCCATCACCCGGCTGGCCCGGGCCTACAATACGGTCGAACGCGGCACCGGCCGCACCATGACCGGTGGTCTCGATTCCAACGCGCTCGAAAAGCCCAAGCGCTTTCTCGGCAGCGCCCGTACCATCGATGAATCGAAGGGCGGCGGATCGCTCACGATCATCGGGACGGCGCTGATCGATACCGGCTCGAAGATGGACCA
>JANOFA010000414.1:0-1545 GCA_031413355.1 Gemmatimonadota bacterium
TTGCCGTTGGCCGTTGGCCGAGATCCGACAGCATGAACTTCTCGACCTCATCTGCCGTGCCCAGCGCCATGGTGTTCGCACCCGGGACGATACGCTTGACGAGGCCGCTCAGGACGTTTCCCGGTCCGATCTCTACAAACGTAGCGCCCGGCGCGAGACGCGCAGCGGCCTCCATGCAACCCACCCAGCGCACCGGGGCCGTGAGCTGGGCTGCGAGCAGGCGAATCGCGTCGGCAGCGCGCGAGACTGGCTCCGCGGTCGCATTGGCGATGACCGGCACCGCCGGATCCTTGAACGGCGCCTTGCCCAGCGCCTCGACCAGGCCCGCGACCGCCGGCTGCATCAGCGGCGAGTGAAACGCCCCGCTCACCTTGAGGGGGAGGACCCGCTTGGCGCCCCGCGCCTTGCACCCCGCCCCGGCCCGCTCCACCGCCGCCGGGTCGCCCGACAAGACGGTCTGGTCCGGGGCATTCAGGTTGGCCGCGACGGCGACCTCCGTGGCGGTGGAGGCCTCCTGGCATGCCGCCTCGACGTCACTGGTCGGCAGTCCGAGCACGGCGGCCATCGCGCCGGGACGCCGGGTCCCCGCCTCGAACATCAACTCGCCGCGCCGACGCACCAGGCTGGCAGCGGATTCCGCCGTTAGCGCCCCTGCAGTCACATAGGCGCTGTATTCTCCCAGACTATGGCCTGCGGCGGCAACGGCGCTGGGCGCGAGGCGCGAGGCGACAACGGACCAGACAGCGGCGGAGTGCGCGAGAATCGCCGGCTGCGCGTTATGCGTCAGCGTCAGCTCGCTCTCCGGCCCCTCCCACATGATCCGGGACAAAGATACGCCCAGCGTTGCATCAATCCGCGCGAAGGCTTCCCGCGCGGCCGGAAACCGTTCCGCGAGATCCTTCCCCATGCCGACCTTCTGTGCCCCCTGCCCCGGGCACATGAGGACAGTCACCACCGGATCACCACGCTGCCCCAGGTGAAGCCTGCGCCGAAGGCGACGAGCAGGACCAGCTTGCCCGGAGTGAGCTGGCCGCTCGCGACGGCATGACCCAGCGCCATGGGGACCGAGGCCGCCGAGGTGTTGCCGTACCGATCGACGGTGATCACGACCTTGCCCATCGGAATCGAGGCGTGGCGTGCCAGCGCGTCGATGATGCGGATGTTGGCCTGGTGCGGCACCAGCAGGTCGATCTCCTCCATGCGGACCCCGGCCCGGCGCACCGCTTCGTCGCACGCCTCGGCCATCGTGAGCACGGCATGCTTGAACACCTCGCGGCCCGCCATCTTCATGTAGTGGGTCCGTTCGCGAACCACCTTCTCGCTGATCGGATCCAGGGTACCGCCGCTCGGGATGTAGAGCAGCGGGGCCAGGCGTCCGTCGGACTTGATGAAACTGGAGAGGATCCCGCGATCGCCACCGGTCGTCCTGGAGAGCACGACCGCGCCGACGCCGTCGCCAAAGAGAATGGCGGTGGAGCGATCCTGGTTGTCGGTGATGCAACTGAGCTTCTCGCCTCCGACGACAAGCACATGCTCCGCCTGTCC